>CAZXAV010000032.1:0-8944 GCA_964638195.1 uncultured Prevotella sp.
CGGAACACCCCAACCCGTACGGCTTTACCTACGACGAATTGAGCAACGACGATTTATTGAAACTTTATATCCAAAGTAAAACACCCGTGTTTTTGCACGGACCGTCGGGGGTGGGTAAATCTTCCCGCGTCAAACAAATTGACCCCAACCCAACCCATATTACGTTACGTCCGCAAATGAACCCCGAAGAAGTTGATGGCACACTGGACCGCGAAACGGGCAAATACATTCCCCCACTGTGGTATACCCAACTGTGTGAAAAATGCGAGAAAGACCCAGAACATATCCACACGTTGTTCATTGACGAATTGACCAACGTTAAGCCCACCGTGCAAAGTTTGGTATACAGTATCATTTTGGACCGCGCGGGTAAAGACGGTTTATGGCCGTTGCCCGACAATTCGGTCGTGGTTGCTGCGGGTAACGAAAACGCAGACAACTTGGCGGCGTATCCCTTGACCAACGCACTGTTCCGCCGTCTTTCGCACATCTATTACCAAGTGGATAAAGAAGCATGGCTCGATTGGGCAATGGGTGTGAATAAACTTAGCCGTTTAATGCCCGTTGCACCCGACAAAGCCAAACACGCCCGCATTCACCCCGCAATTGTGGCATTCATTGCCAGTCAAAAAGACAACATCTTAAACCAAGACTTGGACGAAGAAGACCCCAAAATTGTCACCGACCCCCGTAAATGGGAAATTGCTAGTAACGTTTTATACAGCACCAAGAACCCCAACGCCTTACAACCTGCGGTGGGTGAAGAGATTACCGCCAGTTTTGTCGACTTCGTGCAAAGTATCCAAATCACCGTGGAAGATGTGGTTAAAGGTAATTACGACCCCAAGACACTGACTATGATGGATTTTGCCAAGAAACATGCGACCGCGGTCGGTTTATGCACCGCCACCGAAAAAGACTTACCCGCAGTGCGTCAATTCATTCAAAAATACTTAGGACAAGAAGTGCGTGCGCTGTTTGACTCGTTATGGATTCGCAATGACCCCGAACGCGCGGCGGTGATTGGCGAACTGGATGCAAGCATAGAATTAAACCAGAAGGAGACGGCAAATGGCATCGAACGTTAAAGTCAATCAAGCCAAGCAACTGGCGAAAACCGCCCCCGTATTGGCGGTTGATTGCCCGATCGAATTTTTTGGCGCAGCAACCGTGTTACCCGCGCAAATTCCGTCCAGTCGTTTAGGCATTGTCAACACCGCGCACGGCATGCAAATGCCGACGTGGTTAGACCAAATCATGCACGGCAAAGCCAGCCACCAAATCATCATTGACGGCATTGATTTAATCGACCGCGAAAGCCAACTCAAATTTTACGAATTGCTGAAATACAAAATGATTAGTGGTGTTGAACTGCCCCGCGATTGCACCATCATCGTGTTGGCAAAAGATTTAACCAACGTGGAAGAAACTATCTTGCGTCAATGTTTGGTGGTGAAATAAGGAGGCACGATGGCAGAGTTTGATTTAGAAGCAATTAAACGTCAAATGTTACGAAAATACCCCGCTTTTGGTTCGACCATTGCCAATACCAGATACGAACTCGTGGGCAAAGATCATTGGTGCCCCACGGCTTGCGCCGGCAGAGACAACAGCATTACAATCAATACCGATTGGATTTCTCAATTGTCCCCCGAAGACCAACTGTTTTCTTTTGCACACGAAGTTTGTCATCTCGCCTTGAACCACTGTACCCGTGCTATCGGCAAAAACCTTGCGGTTTGGAACATCGCCACCGATGCCGTGATCAATCAAAATTTGCAAGCCGACGGACTCCCCATTCCGCAAGGGAGAGAGATGATTGACATCCCCGATGCCATTAACCACGATGCCGAAGAAATGTACGAACTTTTACTCAAAAATCAGGAGCAACAAGAACAATGGCAAAACGGCGGGTTTGACGACCACAGTCAATGGGGAAAGCCAGACCAACAAAAGGACCAAGACCAACAAGAACAGCAAAACCAACAAAATGGTCAAGGCGAACAATCTGACCAAGATCAAGACCAAGACGGTGACCAAAATCAACAAGGCAAGCAAAACCAAAAAGGTGACCAAGGTGACCAAAACGACCAAAATCAGCAAGGCGAACAAGGCGAGCAAGGTGACCAAACCCAACAAGATCAACAAGGACAACAAGGCAACCAAAGCACGTCGGGTAACCAACAACAATCGGGTGACCAAGACGGACAAGACCAACAACAAGACAACCAAGGTCAACAAAATCAACCCGTCAGCGAAAGTCAAGCCTTCGCCGAGAACCGCAAACAACGCGAAGCACGTGCCAACCAAGTCATGCAAAAACTCAAAAACATGCGCCAAGGTTTTGACCGTAAAACCAGTTTCAGAAATCTTGGTAACGATGCCATTCCGGTGGTGAGTTGGAAAAAATTGTTGCGCCAAGCCTTGGAAATCGAAGACGAAGCCTGGGGACATAAATTTTCGGATCACACGAACAACTACCGCGCCCGTATTCAAGATGTGGAATACGACGAAAAAGCCGAAACTGAAATCATTTTGGACGTCAGCAGTTCCATTAGTACATCTTTGTTACGTAATTTCTTACGACAAGTTAAAACGCTCTTACGCGATTCCGACATCAAAGTCGGTACTTTTTCTAACAATTTCCACGGTTTCCAACCCATCAAAAAAGCCGCCGACATCGACAACATCAAGTTACCGATTGGCGGATATACGAACTATGATGCTGCCAGCCGTGCCTTCACCAAACGCAAAGACGTCAACCGCATTTGTTTTACCGATGGTGACGACGGAGTCCCAATTCGGGAAAAACGCAAAGACATTATTTGGATCAGTTTTGAAAATCCAAATTTCAAACCCGACTTCGGGAAAGTGATTTATATTCCAAGAAACCAATTAAAAATGTTGACCCAATTACCCGCACCAGAAACCGAATTGACCCGCTAAAAATCAGCGCCCCATTTCCATGCCGACGTTATTCGCGGGCATGACTTTGGGCATGACCTTGTTGGGAGCCTTTGGTTTAACTTCTTGGGCAACATCCAAAAGTAATTGGGGACAATTACTAAAAGCCCCCATGCCGATATCAGTTTTGGGATTCGTAATTTTAACCGCCACCAAACTGGTGCAGCCGCTGAATGCCGAAATGCCGATGTCAAGCACACTGTGCGGAATATTGATGTTTGCCAATTTGCTGCAACCATGGAAAGCGCAAGTACCAATCCGTTTGATACCATCGGGAAGATTAACCGTCACCAAATTATTGCAACCATTGAACGCAAAATCTTCAATTTCGGTCACACCCGCGGGAATCGTAATTTCGGTTAAATCACGGCAGCCACTGAACGCATACGCATCCACACTGGTAACACCGTCTGGAATTTCATAAACTTTTCCATTCATTCTTCGATCCGAAGGATGACCAATAAAATTTGCCATATTGTTTTGTACCACATTTACCAGGTTTTATCAATAATTTTACGGTAAAAAGTTTGTCGTTTCTTGTCGAAACAGCCAATTCTACAATTCACGCTCGGGTTCGTAATCCATCTCTGGTTGGGCTTGGGCAATTTTTTCTTGTTCTGATTGATACAAAATGTATTGTTTGCCCGTGTTGGAATCACTGAAATAATAATTGGTATTCACCCGCCGCGAAGATTTGACTTCGGGCAAATTAAACCAAGGATAATGCATTTTATCGTCATACCCCATCGTAATCAACCGCAATGGTTGTTTGGGATGTAACTTGTTGAAGCGTTCGACCACCGCCAACGCCCCACGTTGGAAAGTGGCAAGAATTTCCCGTTGCAAGGCTTGCCCTTTCGTACCCCCTTTCTTGTAATCTTGGTTGATTTCAAAACCATTAAAGACCGCTTCACTGTTGCGTGCGTTCAGATACAAAGCCCCTTTCGCGATAATTCTGCCCCGACTGTTACGCACCACCATGTTTTGCACGTCGCGTTCGGTAATTGCCACTTCGGCAATCGAACTGCCGTAAAACATGTTACCTAAAATTGCACAACACGAAGTATACAATCCCAAAATGGCATTGAGTGGGTCGTATTTGTCTAACATTTCGTAAGTGAAATACTGCGTGCCCTGTGGCTCGGTCAAAGGCTTTCCGAGGATATGATGCGGTGCATGCTTTTTGGCGGCTTCATCGAACACCAAGGCAGCCACATCATAAAATTGTTGCGACAAACCATGCTTTTGGCACATGACAGCCAAAGCCCGATTTTTACCTTTGAAATAACGGTAGCCCGCATTATAAGGATAATCGTAAAATTTACGGAACGCTTCTTCGTGCGGTAGGGTTTTCAAATTGTGCAGTCGGTTCAACGACACACGGAAATTTTGCGCGGTTGGGAAATCCGACATCACCATAGCAAAGATACCGGGACGCGGCTTGTGCTGTTGCACCGGACCACCGTCCACTTCGGGATAAAGATTTTCGGTGTAACCACGTTCCAAATTCAACAACGATTCAAAATTCGGATAGCGGGTAATGCCATTTTCGTCGCAGTAACTGTAACGCAAATGGTTGATAAAATCTTGGTCGGGTTGGGCTTCCTTGGGCAACATTTTGGTCAGTTCAGTAAAATCACCAATCCGCAAACGGGCATTTTGGTAACCCTTGGCTTGCGTGCCGTCGTCTTGCATTAAACGACGCAACACCGCACTCGCCAATTGCCCCATCACCGTGGGGGTTGGCTTGCCGTAATCGTCCACCATTTTTTCACGCGAAAAACAACCGAAAGCCGCCGCAAAATGTTGAAACGCGGCTTGCTCTGTTGGACCCGCCTCTGCCATTGCCGCGTCAAAATCATAATCCAATGCTTTCAGTTGGTCACGCAGAAACACATCGGCTGCACGTCCAACCGTACACTTGCTTAACTTAAAGGGCTTTTTCATTTTCAGCCGCAGTTGCACGTTCCCTTAATTGTTTTTGATGGTAAGCGGGTAATTCGTTCACAACGGTACTGCCGATTAAATATTTTGCCAAACGATCTTGGTCGTAGGTATAATCCGCGAACAAAACATCTTGGCAACGGACATAGCCTTTTTCGTCAATGCGACCAGCAATCGGTGCCAGTTGATACCATTTGGGTTGGTTTTTGTGGTCGTTGGAACGGTAGCTGTAACAGTACGCTTGATTTTGATAGTAATAACAACTGGAAACCACCAAATCTTGTTTGTCCCGATTTGCGCTGTTAATCAAGCAAGCACCCAAATCACCAAATCCTTGTTTCAAACCTTCAACACGTGACAGATGTTGTAATTCGCTTAATTGAGCACCCAATTTTTGGTCGATTTCCTTTTGTGGCAAATAAACCAATTGGTCTTTATAAGTGACATAACCACCCTTGGTATAAAAACCGGGGAAACGCACGGGGTCAAGCACCGGAGCAATCCCTTTTAATTCCTTGGATTGATTTTTGTCGTTCGGTTCTGAAATTACGGACGCACGGGGAGTCCAACGGTAAGCATTATCCCGACTTTCGATTTCGTCGTATTTGACTCCTTGGGCAACCGCGTAATCGGTGACAATCACCATGTCTTTGCTTTCACGCATGTCTTGTGCCGCCTTAGCCGCGGTTTCGTTGGTCAATCCGTTGATTGTATTTTCCACAAAAGTTGTTAATTTTCCCATTACTAAATTATATTATATCCTTTCCCGTTTGACAAGACTCTACACCAATTTTTTAAGGGAAATTTACTAACATCCACCGCTAATTACAGCAACCTTTAATTGGTTTGTTGCTCACTTTCCTGCTCGTACAAACGTTTGTACGCAGGACAAGTTGCCAACAGTTCGCTATGGGTGCCACTGGTCAAAATACGCCCGTCTTGTAAAAAATAAATCGTGTCCGCATCCACAATCGTGGAAAGTCGGTGCGCCACAATAATCACGATTTTGTTACGACCAATACCGTCAATCGCGGCTTTGATTTTACCTTGGTTCTCGTTGTCCAGTGCACTGGTGGTTTCGTCAAAAATCAAAATCGGACTATCTTTCAAAAAAGCACGGGCAATTGCCAATCGTTGTTTTTGTCCGCCAGAAAGTCGACTGCCGCCTTCACCCAGAACCGTCGCGTATTGTTCGGGCTGTGCCATAATGAAATCGTGAATTTGGGCTTTTTGGCAAGCCGCAATCATGGCTTGCTTGTCGGCATTGGGATTGATAATTTTCAAGTTGTCTTCAAAGGAAAAATTAAAAATGTACGGGTCTTGCGGCACAATCGTGATGGTGTTACGTAAAGTTGCTTTGGAGAAATCGCAAACGTCTTGCCCACCGATAAAGATTTGTCCCCTACCCACGTCATAAGTTTTGTTCAACAATTTTAGCAACGTGCTTTTGCCGCTCCCACTTTCGCCGACAATTGCAATCTTACTGCCGTGCGTAATTTTCAAACTGAAATCTTTAATGATGGTCTCATTTTCGTCATAGCCGAACGTCAAATGTTTAATTTCCACGTCCAGTGGGTCTGCCAATTTTTCAAAGTTGTCTTGGGCGGGAAAATTTTCAAAGCCTTCGTGGTAGCCTTCAATCACGTGGAAAATGCGTTCGGCATAAATTCCGCCGTCCTTGATGTGTTCCCAAGTCGTCATAATCCAGTCAATCACCGAAGTGGCATCACTGCGGAAAACAAAAATGGTAAACGCGACTGGGAATGTGGCTAAATCATAATGAATCAGCAACAACGCCAACGGAATGAACAAGAACGTCATGACATTTTTGGTAATTGTCGTCATGCGGAAAAGTTGGTATTGGCGGCTGCCGAATTTGGAATCCGCACATTCCAGTGCCGTCAACGATTCGTCCGTTTTTTCCATCATCGCGGACTGGATTTGATAGTTTTTGATGTCACGCACACCGCGGATCGTTTCATTGACAAAGCCGATGTTTTTATCCGCCGCTTTTTTCAGTTTGGTTTGCCCTTTAATACGGGCACGGATACGGAAATGGTAGACCCAACAAACGACCACAAATTCCAACAAACAATACAACCCCAACCAATAGTTAGCCACAAAGATATAGACATACACGGTAATCTTGGACAGCAAGCACATCGTCACGTCCACGATACTGGTATAAAGACTGGACAACGAAGCGGTATCACTGGACACCACTTGCAACAGTTTGCCGCTGCCGTGCAAGTCAAAGTTCCGCGTTTTCAAATTCATGATACTGTTCACCGCGTCGTAGCGCATATCTTTGGTAATTTTCGCCCGCAGTTTATCCGCCGTTGTTCCCCACATCACCATGTGGGTTACTGAATGTGCGACTTGAAACAATAACAACAGACTGGCACTAATTAACAAGCCTTTGCCGTCGTGATTGGTGAAAGCGGTCAACGTTTTTTCGGTATAGACGGGAAACAGCACGGAAAACGCCGCGGCAATTACGCAACTTAAAACACAAACCGCACTCAACCCCTTGTAAGGTTTCAGATACGTGAGTGATTTGAAAAAATAATATTGTTTGCTTTTTCCTTTGTCCGCTCGTTTCATAACGAAGTATCAACCTACCCTCAGTATAGCCTATCGTCTGCTTTTGACACAAACAAAAAAGTCGGCATCACCCGACTTCTTTGCATTACATCGTAACTGCTGTATTCGCAGTCCACGGCTTAATCAACCGCCGTCAACGTGGCAACCCAGTAATACTTAGTATCCAAATTTCTATCAGCGATAGTTAACGTCAAGGTATTACCGACCAAAACCCCTGTGGCGGAAAAGCCTTGGTTATTTTGCATCGTGACCGTATCCACAGTGGACGAATAATGAACAATCACGTCTTCGTTGGTTTGGATTCCGACTTCAAATTCATTCAAGAAAACCGTACCGCCGACAGTGCAACGGCTACCCTTTTCACAAATCAGAGTCAGTCCTTGATTATTCAAATTATAGTATTCCCATTTGCCACTAATGACATCATCGTCTGGGTCACTCATAAACGGATTATCTTCGTCCGCGACAAGGTTGCCATCGGCGTCTTGCAAAACAAAGCTGTCCCATCGGAAAGTGCGGTCAATGAAAGAATCTTTCACCGTAATTTCTGTTCCCAATGCATATAAAAGTCGATAATTATGAGTTTGTGAAATTTCTGCATACATTACATAATTTCCAACTGGGATTTTTGCATTTTCGGAATAGTTAGGATTATAGGATTTAGCTTGTCCCGTAGCCCAAAGCCCGTTCATAAAATCATAATCGGTTTTTTCTTCGTCGGTAAAGGTATCATAAATTTCTTTATCAATGTAATAAATACGATAAAAACCATTACTATCATCTTCGGCATAATTGCTTGAATTTGTGGTGAAACCAGTATAAGTTACTGGTGTGCCATCAGGATTTTTCAAAACAATGTTTGGGATTTCGTCGTTGGTATGCCAAACCGCTTTTTCCGTTTCAACCTTAAAATCACCGCTATTGGCTGCTGCCACTTCGATCTCAACAATATTTCTCAGTGGAAAATCAGCATTGCAACGATATTCATACATTGCTTCATAGCGCCCCACAAGAAATTTCTCTGGAAATTCGTTAAGTTGTACTGGCTCCGAAGTTCCACGCCCTTGATAAAAGTATGTCACCTTAAATCTGCTGTCGTTTACATCAACAAGTTTGACGTCACCATCATAATAATAAAGATAACAATTATACTCTGGTACAACAAAACTTTCGCCATAAGTAATCGAATGCTTATCATATCCACTGTTATAAGGGTCACTAAGGTTAGGTTCTTCGCCAACTTTTGCAATCAACATTGTATTTGGAGACACTCCCGTATCGTTTTCATTCCCGCCGCAAGCCGCCAGTGCAAAAGCACAACAAAACACGCAGACCAACGACAACAAACTCAGCACAATTTTTCTTTTTATCATTAAACTCCTTATTGATTACTCTTGGTTACCCTTAGCAGTAATCAAAACAATTGTACCCC
>CAZXAV010000033.1:0-8892 GCA_964638195.1 uncultured Prevotella sp.
TCAAAGCCGCTACATCGACTTTTAACCCGTTTGCTGACATTTTACGCAAGATGGGCAAGACAGCTTCGTCCAGTGCCTTACTTTCGTCTTTTACGTCCGCAAATAACGGCGGAATCGGTTGTACTACCTCAGCACCACTAACCCAGATATTACGGCGCAGTAAACTTTTGAAACCAGCTTGTTCAAATTTATTTTTTACTTGGTCATCAAACGGGAAGACAAAGCGGCAATCTTCTAATCGGAAATCCACTGGAACTTGACAATTGATTTCCGCCAACTTTTTGGACATCTGCACCATGGCAACACAATCATTAACTTTCTTGTTCGCACCCGCTTCAATCACAGCTTCGACCGAGCCATACTTTTGAATCAAAGCCACTGCGGTCTTTTCACCCACACCTGCCGCACCGGGGATATTATCACTCTTATCACCCATTAAGGCTTTGACATCAATCAATTGACGTGGTGACAAGCCGTATTCTTGTTGGATGCGTTCAACCGTCCAAACATCAAGATTGGTCACCCCAGTCTTGGTTAAATGCAATTCGACGTTGGGCGCAACCAATTGCAAACCGTCACGGTCTGCCGTCAAGTTAATGACAGTTACGTCTTTGGCTTTACCCGCGATTGTACCGATAATGTCATCGGCTTCATACCCAACACATTGGTAAATTTTGACTTGCATTGTTTTTAGGATGTCTTTCAACTGGTCAAACTGCACCGCCAAATCGTCGGGCATTTTGTGACGGTTCGCTTTATAACCTTTGTACATTTGATGACGGAAAGTTGGTTGACGCATGTCAAACGCAACACAAACATAATTAACTTTTAGGTCGGTTGCCGCCTTAATGAACATATTCAAAAATCCATAGACCGCATTAGTCGGCATGCCGCCAAAACTCAATTCCCCGACTTCACCGCGACCGCCAAAAGCATAGTACGCACGGTTTAATAAACTGTTCCCATCAATGACTAAAAATTTATCCACAAGTTAATTATAACATAATCACGCAACTTCCACATCTTTATTTCGCAAACGTAATAACACCGCTGAAACTAGACCCACCAAGGTTTGGAACAACAAATCACTCAGCGCACTCAGTCCTATCGTGAAGTTACCGTCCAACAACGAAAAGATAAGGAAAGTCAATACCATGTACAAAATACCCACCACCGCACCGTACAGCCAACCTTTGCTTTTCGCGGGTTTAATCGCGATTGCAACTGCAATAAAGATACAAATCACTTTAACTACTTGCATGACTGGTGACATGACCTTAGTGCTCATTCCCGATAATTGAACAATTAACGCAAATAACAAAACAAAAAGGAGCGTGCTAATAACCGCGCACAAAACTCCTTTACAAATACTTTTAATCATAGCCATTGATATGGCAATAATCTTTTAATTATTCTACTGAACAGTATTTTTTGTCGTTGGCTTTACGGCTGAATTTGACCGTGCCTTCTTTCAAAGCGTACAAAGTGTGATCATGACCACAACCAACGTTGTTACCCGCTTTCACATCTGTACCACGTTGACGCACAATAATCGCACCGGCCTTAGCAAATTGACCGTCGGCAATTTTCACGCCTAAACGTTTTGAATTACTGTCTCTTCCATTGGCGGTTGAGCCGCCACCTTTATGATGAGCCATGCTTAGTTATTACCTCCGATTTTAATTTTTGTATAAGGTTGACGATGCCCGTATTTTTTGCGCACATTATTTTTCGGTTTGTATTTGAAACCGTTGATTTTGTCACCTTTGCCATGTTCCACGATGGTAGCAGTTACTTTACCCGGCTTGGTATCAATTTTACCGTTATCATAAGTCATAACAGTTGGCACCACGACTTTGTCGCCAATGTTGCCGTCAATCTTTTCCACCACGACTTCGTCGCCCGGTTGCACGTGATATTGTTTGCCACCTTGCATAATGATTGCGTTCATAACGTCTATAATAAAATAATTTCACACTTTTGTCAATCACTAATTGCACAGTAAGACTGCTTAAACTGCATCTTCGCCCGCCGTCATATAGGCTTTCATTCCGCGTAAGACTTTTTGTTCAATGCGGCTGACTTGAACTTGCGAAAGGTGCAAACGGCGTGCCACTTCACTTTGGGTTGCATTACGGTAATAACGCAACAAAATTACTTGTCGTTCACGCACTGGTAAACGTGCTAACATGTTTTTAATCATTAACTGATCCAAAAAAGCGCTGTCGTCACTGGCAACAATTTTATCCGCCAAACACGACGTCTCATCATTGTCATCATTCACCGTACCGGCAAATAATGGCAACGGCATGTGCGATGCTTCCATTGCAAAAATCACTTCTTCCTTGGTGACGCCAAACTCCGCGGCAATCTCGTCCACGGTTGGCGTTTCCGTGTCGCCGCTTTTCAGCAATAAATACTTCTTAATCTTAACATATAAAGTCTTGACCGACCGACTAACTTTAACCGCACCGTCATCACGTAGAAAACGTTTAATTTCGCCGATAATTAACGGTGTGGCGTAAGTCGTAAACTTCACTTGATATTGCGGGTCAAACTTATTGATGGCTTTAACAAAACCCAGACAGCCCAGTTGGTACAAATCATCATACTCCACCCCTTTACCCAAATAACGCCGTAGCAATGACTTGATCAAAGGTTGGTTTTGTTGCACCAAAGTAGTTTTGGCTTGCTCGTCGCCGCTTTTCGCCCGCAAGACTAATTCGATAACTTGATCTTGTTGCATCGGGGATCATTCCCCGCTTACTTGTTGCTTTTCCTTCGTAAAGTTTTTTTGCATCGTTACCACAGTTCCGCCTCCGCTTTGATTATTGACCGAAATTGTGTCCATGAAACTTTGCATCACAGTAAATCCCATCCCGCTGCGTTCGTTATCTGGTTCGGTAGTATAAAACGGTTCCATGGCTTGGTTAATGTCAGGAATACCCACACCATGGTCACTAATCGTGACTTCCAACATGTCGGGATATAATTTGCATTCAATGGTAATCAAGTCATCATTGCTTTGTCGTTTCTGGTAAGCATGTACCACACAGTTGGTGACGGCTTCACTGACCGCAGTTTTAATATCACTGATTTCATCGACGGTCGGATTCAAGCCGACACAAAATGCCGCCACAACCGCGCGCGCAAAAGATTCGTTTTCGCTCTTGGCTGGAATTTGCATTGACATTGTGTTAATCATTTCACTCATGAGATCGCCCCTTTTATTTTTGGCATAATTTTGTATAGCCCTGTCATTTGAAAAATCCGTTCCGCCTGTACCGACGGATTGGCAATGTAAATTGGGATGCCACGGTCTTTCATTTTTTTGTAGCGTCCCAATAACACACCGATTCCCGTTGAGTCCATAAAAGATAAATTCGCCAAGTCAATTACAATCTGACTGGTGGCTGCATTTAACATTGCTTGCTCTAACGCCAAACGTGTGTATTCCGCCGTCTTCTCGTCCAGTTCGCCGTTCAGCGAAATGTACAGCACATTACGGTGTGTTCGTGCTAAAACATTCATCGCGCCTCCTTCATGCTTCACAGCATAGCGGACAGACTTTGTCGTAAAATGGCGAATTTTATTTTTTTATTAACAAGATTGTCGTAACCACAGTGATCAGTACAAAACCGACTCCGACGCAAACATCAACCAACAAACATTCAAGCAAGTAACGACTCCATAATTTGGACGGCATTAGTTGCCGCACCTTTACGCAAATTATCACTGACCGTCCACAAGTTGATGGTATTCGGTTGTGACGCATCTAAACGCACACGCCCGACATAAACTTCGTCATGTCCATTCACTTGGGTCGGCACAGCATAATCGTCGCAATAAACCACACCCGCCGCTTGCGATAAAATTGCTTTCACCCGTTTCAAATCTGGACGATGGTAGAACTCAACGTTAATCGCAACACAGTGGCAATTCGCAACTGGGACACGCGCCGCGGTAGCTGAAACCGCAATATTGTCACGTCCCAAGATCTTGCGCGTCTCGTTAATCATTTTGGCTTCTTCCTTCGTGTTACCATCGGGCAAAAGCACATCAATGTCGGGCAAGACGTTGTTTGTAATCGGGTGTTTGAATTGCGGATTACGTCCCGCACCACTAATTGCTTGATAGGTGGTATAAACGATACGTTTGATTTTGTAGACCTTTTCTAAGGGCGCCAACGCCACCACCGCACCAATTGTGGAACAATTCGGGTTAGCAATCAACTTGCTGTGACCGATACTGTGCAAATTGATTTCTGGCACGACCAATGGCACTTTGGGTTGCATACGGAAGTGACTGCTGTTGTCAATGACAGTGGTTCCCGCGGCAACAAATTGCGGTGCCCATTCACTGGCAACTTCGGCACTGGCAGCAAACAAAGCATAATCCGCTTTAATTTCTGCCACCCGTGACGCGGTCAAACTTTCCACAACATACTCATCACCGTTAATGGTAATCTTCTCACCGGCATTAGCACTGCTGGCAAATAAAAAATATTCTCCGTTAATCTGGCGTTCCTCTAACACTTTCAACATCATTTGTCCCACCAAACCCGTTACGCCAACCACGGCAATTTTAGTTGTTCTCATAGCAATAATATATTAAACTGAAAATGAATTTGTGATGGGGGAAAAATGTTATTTAACTACGAACTGAAAAAAATTTGGCGTCGTGTTTCACCACTCTTGGTTTTAGTCGTGCTGTTGGTGACTACCATCGCGACCGTGGCTTTTACCGCTTTGCTATTTAACCATACCCCCGCAGAAACCCCAGACGTCAGCCAAGATTACACCGCTTTACAAACTAAAATTAACGATTGGCGAGTCACCGACCGCGCTTCATTTTCCAAAGCATTTGAAAATTTTTACCAAGATTACAAAACCATGAATGCCAGTACCTTTAACGGGATCGGTTTGGTGAACAATTACCACAAAACCCAACAATCGTTTCGAGCTTTTCACGCCGATTATTATCAACGCTACATTGATTGTGAACGCAACAACATTACCGACTATTTGTTAGTCCAAAAAAAATATCTCAAAAACTTTGGTAAAATCATGGACCGTTTGGCTGATTTTTTTGACGCTGATTATAACAACGGAGCTGCCATTGTCAATGGTTTGCAATCTACCAACTCGGCATGGGATGATGCCAGTTTGCAAAATATTTTGGACAACTTGTTTTACGTCCAAACCATCAGCGTAAACGACCTAGACGAATTAAAAGCATTTTTTACCAAACACCCCGCAGAACAAGTCGGTTACGATTACAACGATGCTTATGATTATGCTTTGAACCGTTTCTGGCTGGCTGTAGCCACGACATCGACTTACAGTGGGGATTTGTCGCAATACGAGGGCTTTGACGACTATCAAGGCGTGGCGGCGTCTACGCAAGCATGCAAGTTGGCAAATTACCGTTTGGAACATGCCGCCGACGATTTCGGCACACCATTTGCGTTTGGTAATATTTTTAATAATACCCGCCAAGTCAGTCTGTTCGATTTCGTATTTACTAACTTGGAAATGGCAATGATTCCCGTGGCTTTACTGGTCATGATTTGGGCAGCCTGTGCTTTCTTTACCGACAATTACCAAAGCACCCTAATTACCCCAATTGCCGCGGGTAAAAAACGTTCCACCATCATTTTAACCAAAATGGCAGTTGTGATGTTGTTAACCGTCGTATCACTGTTATTACTAACTGCGGTTTATTTGACATGCGGTTTAATCTTCTTCCGTGCTTACCTCAGCCCCGACATTTTATTCTTATTCAACGGCACTACACCCATGGTCATGTCCGCTATAAATTATTTCATGCTTTATATCCTAAACTTGGTTTTCAAATTCTTGCCCTTGATTGCGTTGTGTGGTTTGTTCTCATTTACCAAAACTAAACCATTCGTGATTATTGGTTTCACCACCTTGATTTGTGTCGTCGTTGTTGCACTGAACTTCTTCCTTGGTGGCCTCTGGTTCTACCAATTCGTGCCGTTACTAGGCTTAGACCCAATTCGTTATTTCGGTGCAGAATTACTTTTAGCCCCCATGCCCAGCACCTATAACATTCTGTTTACTTTCCCCGTTATGTTAGTGATTACAGTAATCTTGTATTGGGTTTTAATCCGCAAATTCCGTTCGCACGATTTCTAATTGCCAAAATCAAATTGACCACGTTACAATGAACCAATGGAAAATACCATTGCGGTTTATACTGACGGTGCGTGCAGCGGTAACCCCGGTCCCGGTGGTTGGGGTGTCGTACTGCTTTACCAAGACACAAAAAAAGAACTCTCTGGATTTGAACCCGATACCACCAACAACCGCATGGAATTAACCGCGGTCATTCAAGGCTTGTCGGCATTGAAAACGACTACCTTACCCGTCACGGTTTACACCGACAGTAAATACATCGTTGATGCTATCAACCAACATTGGTTGGATCATTGGCAAATTAAAGGTTGGCGTAATGCCGCCAAGCAACCCGTGGCTAACCGCGACTTGTGGGAACAAATCATTGCCTTAAATCAAAAATACACACCCAAATACATTTGGGTCAAAGGACACAGCACCAACGAATACAATAACCGTTGCGACGCAATGGCGGTTCAAGCCATCCAAGACCACAAAAACTAATCAACTTTGATGTCTTTTTCCCAACGACCCTCTTCCGTCGAGCCATTGGCATACATGTAAACGCCGCGACCATTCTTTTGGTTGTTTTTCCATTCGCCCATAAACTGTTCGCCGTTCGCAAAGACTTGACGTCCCTTGCCACTACGTTGGTCGTTGACCCAATCACCTTGGTAAGCGTTACCATCCCCATAATCCAACATACCTTGACCATGACGCTTGCCACGAGACCAATCACCGGCATAACGTCCCCCAGTAGCATACTCAAAAATACCTTTGCCGTGTTGGTGTCCGTTTTGGAAATAACCTTGATAGACGTTACCGTTGTGATAACGGTAAGTACCTCTGCCATGAATTTGGCTGTTCAAAATTTCGCCTTCGTATTGGTCTTTATTGGCAAAACGATAAACAACTTTCCCTTGCAATGAATCGTTTTCCCAATTACCCACTACCATGTCACCATTCGTGAAATAATACAAGCCACGACCATGACGTAAGTCACCATGGAACTGTCCTTCGTAGCGAGCACCACTGCTGTAAGTGTACGCGCCGATACCTTCCTTTTGATTATTTTCAATTTGACCGGTGTACGAATCACCGTTCGGATAATTAATAACCTTTTCCAACATTCACTCCTTCTCCTTCGTCCGTGTAAGGACTGGTTGCCCGTAACTTTAACGGCGTTAATGGTGTTAATTCGACATTTGATTGCGAAACACTGTAATAATAAATCGGCTTAGCCTTACCTTCCACCACTTCGGGCGTAATGGTAATTTTGGACAAATTCTTTTCATTGGGAATATCAAACATGACTTTCGTCATAAAGCGTTCGCAAATTGTACGCAACCCACGCGCACCCGTTTGTAACTTCTCTGCCAACTCCGCAATTTTATCAATACTGGCATCGTTAAATTCAATTTCAACTTTTTCGACTTCCAACATTTTTTTGTATTGCGATAACAACGAATTTTTGGGTTTGACCAACACTTCTTTCAAAGCCGCTTGGCTCATGCCTTCTAGAACTGCAATCACGGGGAAACGACCGCAGAATTCGGGAATCATACCGAATGCCGCAAAGTCGTCCGCCACAACTTGTTTCAAAATCTCAAAGTCACTCAACAAAATGGTTTCGCGTTCACCCATACGCGTGCGGACAATCCCCGGCAAATCCACAAACGCACCACCGCAAATGAACAAAATATTGTTCGTGTCCATTTTGACGATTTTGCCCTTGTACGGAACTTCGGCAATCGTCCCCTCAACAATTTTCAACATGATTTGTTGGATGCTTTCACCTTTCAAACGATTGACACCAGTCACCAATTTATCAATTTCATCCAAGAACACAATGCCCATTTCGGCGGCACGTACATCACCGTTGGTTTTATCTAACAACTTAGTCAACACTTTATTGATTTCGTCACCAACGTTATCCGAAGCCACAATCGCGGTCGCATCCGCCACAACGAACGTGGTATTCAAGATTTTGGCTAACGATGTAACTTGCAACGTTTTACCCGAACCAGTCGGTCCCAACATAATCACGTTACTTTTTTTAACTTCAACACCGCCGCTTTCACCCGACTGGGCAAATTGAACCCGTTTATAATGGTTATAAACCGCCACCGCCAAAATACGTTTCGCATCGTCTTGCCCAATGACATATTCATCCAGTGCAGCCACGATTTCCGCGGGAGTAAAAAGGTTAATCATACCTTTATGATAGCCGAAAATCGTCATACTACCAAATCAATTTTGGCGTTCAGTATTTACAAAGCAAATTTAATATTATATACTCCCCGAATGGATCGAGCCGAATTTTTAGCATTATATGACCCCAAAGCGGGCAAAGCCTTAGAAAGAAAACACTTGCTTAGCAAGTTGTACAAAGTTTTCAAAGACGGATACCGCCCCGCCCGCGGTAATGAATATTATAATGTAACATTAAAAAATGGGATCAAGGCATACGAACAAGTAAATTGTCTCGGTCATGTTTTTAATTTACGTAACCAACAGTTTAATGATTATAAGATTAAACCCTATAAAATGTTCGGTTATTTTTCTGGTCTAAGTGCATCACGTTTCAAAGAAGATGCAACTGAACAAATGTTTGATTTCATTAAAGAAACTGGTTTGAAAATTGAAGAATGTGATCCCAAGAAAACTATTACCGATTTCAAATCTTGGAAAATTGCACTTTATTTTCATGATACACCATGGCATAAAGATTTTCATTTCTTACTGGAAGATG
>CAZXAV010000034.1:0-8830 GCA_964638195.1 uncultured Prevotella sp.
GTAAATTTTCGTTAACCGTCCGCGCAAAGCCCATGGGCGTGTTGAAACTGGCGGGACTGGCGACCACGCGGTATTTGACACCAAGCATTGCCGCCAAGATATTTTTGACCGAAGTCTTGCCGTAACTGCCCGTAATGCCAATTCGGATTAAATTGGGACGTTGCTGTAATTTACGTTGCGCCCGACGGATAAAATGCCGTTGCACCGCTTTTTCGTACGGCTGTAACAACCAATTCGCCGCCGCCAGTGTGTTCGCGAGAGCGAACACAGGCAGCCCTAACCCCAACACCGCTAGCACCACAGTCACCCACCGCAACCGTTTGACCCGTGCCGTCCAATTCACCGTGCCCGTGGTGGCTTTCGTCACCAAGCCCCAATATTCACGGTTACGGTAACCGCTAATCTGCATTTTGTATAACAGTTCGCCCAAACGGGGTTTATGCTTCATGTTGGTCACCTGCCTGCAAAAAACGTGTCACGTCACCAATAAAACGGGCACTGTCTTCCAAGTACGCAAAATGTCCCTTGCCACGGTAAATGATTTTTTGCGCGTGTGGCACCAACCGACACCAACGGCGTAACTGGTCACACGGAGTATCACGGTCGCGCGCGCCCCAAATCAATAACAATGGCGCGGTGATTTGTTTGACTTCGTCGGTCAAATCACGGTGAATCACATTTTGAAAAGTGATTTTACCGTTCGCATCCAATCGGCGGTAATCCGTACTGCCACCCTTAACCCGACAACCCAAACGGCGGCACAACTTGTACCACCGAATTTGCCACCACACCCGTAAAGACTTGCGTGGCGGCAAACCTGCCCCACCCGTGATAATGATTTGGGTAAATAACTGCGGGTGTCGTGCGTTCAAGACCGCCACCAACCGCGCCCCGAAAGAATGGGCAATCACGATACAATGTGCCACACCGTGTTTTTGCAAATACCAATCCACATTGTTGGCGTAATCTTCCAAGGTGTAAACCGCGGCAGGTGGACACGGCAAACTGGGGGTCAGCACACGGTAATGCCGTGCGAAATATTGACTGATTGGGGCAAAACTGTCCGCGTTACCACCCCAACCATGCAAAAACAAAATGGTCTTCACAACCTATATATATGAAATGCCCCCAAGGTCGGTCAGCCCCGTGTGCGGGGACGACGGCATTGATAATGGATTTTACCCAAGAAAATGATTAGTTGATAAACGAACAAACACAAACCGATAATGCCAAAAATGGTTGGCAGCAAAATTTGTGGGTCGTACAACAAGTAAGTTGTAAATGGCAGCCCGCTGATTTCAATTTCCAACCACGGGACACATATCCCCATGATCATAAAGACCACACTGACAATCACCCCTTGCACCATAAAATACAGGTAAAGGTAACACACGGCAAACACCATCACCGCCGCGATACCGAGCAGCACCCCCGCAATGGTCAAAGCCACACTGTCAAAACCGAACAACCGCGGCACCGCGATGAACGCGACCGCCACTACTGCCAGTGCCAACGCCATCAGCATACATTTCACTTTTGGTTGTTTTTTGGTGGGCGCGTGGTATTTTTCGCTTTTGCCGTCCACAATGAAGTCACCGACTAACGACGGGAATTTTTGTTGTAAACACTGTTCGATTTTGGTCAGATTGGTGTAACGAATGGCGTGCGTGACTTGATAATCAAGCACCCGAAAAGTAAACGTCACCCAACCAAACAGTTGGTTTTTACGGCAACGATAAATTAAGCACTCAATTTTTTCCACACGGTCATACGGCAACCGATAAAACCAATCGGGGGTTTCCGTTATTCCATTATTAAAATTAAAAATGAAATGCTGACCACTGACGAACATGGCGTTCTCTTCTTTTTTCTTGTTCGTATTGATATTGCTAAAAATTGCCACCACGATAAAACTAATCACGAAAACACCAACCATGACTTCCAACGAACCAACGACATCACCCGTCCCCCAAATCAAGGCAATGATGTTACCAACCACATTGATAATGGCATACAGTCCGACACTGAAAAACAAAAAGAATTTGATTAAAGTGTTGGAAATCGTGACCGTTTCAAAAAATTTGGCATCGCAATTTTTAACTTTTTTGCTGACAAAAAGCGTGCCGTCCGCCAACAACTGGTCTTTGATGGTTGCAATTTCCGCTTCGGGCAAATCTAATAAATCCATCGCACTCACCGTGTCAACGTGTCGGTTTGTTCGCGATGTTGTAATTTGGCAATCAATTTACTCAGTTTACTGGGTTGTTTCGGCGTTGTCGGCTGCCACGGTTGCACATAATGCAATTCTTGGGATAACGCACCAATCACATCTTGACTGGCGGCGGCGTCATTTTGTACCGCATTTTTTTGACAACGCAACAATTTGTCGGCGTCTTGTTCCGCTACTTCCACAATCTTTTGCATCATGGCACGCACGGCTGCTTCATTCAAATCACTCATGATTACTCCTTGTTGGCTGTTATTATAGCATGCCCCGCCAACTTTATCAATCGTCATTTTTAACGACCATTAGATGGTATGTTCGGGTTCAGGTGCGGTTGCTTCTAATTTTTCCATTTCTGCCGCTTCCGCCGCATCATACAGCAATCCCGTCAAAATATCCCGCGAGCGTGCCTTAGTAATGCCATGATCACTTAAAGCATGCACAAAAGCACCGACCAACAAATAAAATTCATCGCGCTTCATGGGGTGCTTTAATTTTTCCAACGTCACACGGTACAACGCGTCATACTCTTCGGATTGTTCGTAATCATCTGGTTGTGCTTGTGCCCCGCTTGGTTTGCGAAGCATAGCAACAAATTGGTCGACCAATCGTGTTAAATGGTTACCATGGGGAAGCTCAAAGTATTGACGACGGCGGACGCGGGGAGTCATTTTGTCCGCCACCGCATTCAACTCCCAACGGATATCGCGGTCATCCCAGTGGTGACTTTTAGCTTGGGCTTGCAATTTTAATTTGGCAAAAAAGCGCACAGCATCGGTCCGCAGTCTGGATAATTTACGACCCACCTTACGTTGTTGACGCGATTCAAAGTCGTCAAGGTTCAACATAAAGGCACCATATTCTGGATCATGTTCATTTAAGTGCATAACATTCTCCTATTATTTTTATGATATTATACTGCGAGTTGCTTGATATTTCAAGAGTCAATTTTTCACAATAAATTCGCCGTTGTAAAACGGTTTCAGCGCGAACGGGCTGACCGTATCACCGTCACGAAATTTACGCATGGCGGTGTCTACATCCAAGCGGTCGGTCAACGCAATCACGGGAATGTTTTGGGCATAAGCAAAGGCTTTCGCGACCGCCAGCCCCACCCGAATCCCCGTCCAAGAACCGGGACCCGTCACTACCGCGACCGCATCAAATTTCGCCACCCCGAGTTCGTTAATCAAACGGTTAACGTTTTTGTCGTGTTGGCGTTGTTCGTCGCAAGTCTTGGTGACGGTAATTTTGCCGTCCACCGCCAAAGCCACCACCAACTGGGTTTGCGTACTGTCAAGCAATAATAAATTCACGGTTACCGTCCTCCTTAATTTTGATGGTAATTTCGACCGCATGGGGCAATTTCAACCCGTTTGGCCATTCAATGAAAACATAATTACCGTCCACGCACAAATCCAACAGCCCCGTGCTTTCCAAAACGTTGGTCATCATGGGGTCGTCGGCGGTGACCACTTTGCCGTCTTGTTCCCACAAGCGGTACAAATCCGCGTGAAAGATGTTGTCCGCGTACTGGTTAATTAAAGTGTAGGTCGGACTGGCGGGCATGGCGCTCGGGCACAACACACGGACAATTTCGCCGACCAAGGTGGTTTTGCCCGCCCCCATTGGACCGTGCAACAAAACTACCCCACCGTTACTTTGTTGCAGACGGTGGGCAATTTGTTGGGCAACTGTGCGTGTCGTGCGCAGGTTCATGCGGTATTGTAGCAGTTTTTGTCGGTGGTGCAAAGCGGGTAATCGCCGCCATGGTAAACACCAAGCACGCGACCACGATGTAATAAATGTTCAACCGCACCACGTAACTCATCAACAGCAACACAAACCCCGCAAACACCAAGCCTTTGGTGCGTTCACGGGCAAAGGCACGCTGCCACAAATCGCGGAACACGATTCGCCAATTCCGCCGCGGTTTTTTGGGTTGGTTGCGCCATGCGTGCCAAAATTTTCGCCCCACGGTCAACTCGTAAATGATGTTAATCCCGACCGCAAAAAACAACGCAAAGCCCCAATTACGGATTAACAATTCCAAAACCACGAAGATAAAAAACCCACGTACAAAGATGTCGGTTAAGTAGGCGGTACGGCTCACTAAAATTTATTATTGACAATGCGAAATCTAAATTGCATAATAACTCAAAATTCGTGCCCCTTGGCAGAAAATTTAATTAAAAGGTAGGGTTTTATGCGGTGGCAAAATTTACGGGAGAAAAAATTATCGAATTAAAAAACATTGTCAAAATCTACGACAAAGAAAAGGTCGTTGACGATGTTTCTTTATCCATTAAAAAAGGTGATTTCGTGACCATTTTAGGTCCGTCTGGTTGTGGTAAAACCACGCTGTTGCGCATGATTGCGGGCTTTGAACAACCGACCGCGGGCACGATTTATTTGGAAGGTACGGACGTGACCCATGTGCCGCCGTACAAACGTAACATCAACACAGTGTTCCAAAAATACGCGTTGTTTCCGCATTTGAACGTGTTCAACAACATTGCGTACGGTTTGAAATTAAAAACCGTGCCCGATGCCAACGCGAAAAAAGGTTATCGTTTGCTCAGCCAAAAAGAAATCGACGACAAAGTCAACCGCGCGTTACGCATGGTGGACTTGGAAGATTACGGACACCGTGACATCGACAGTCTTTCGGGCGGACAACAACAACGCATTGCGATTGCGCGTGCGATTGTCAACGAACCCAAAGTTTTACTTTTGGACGAACCGTTGTCGGCGTTGGATTTGAAAATGCGCAAAGAAATGCAAATCGAACTCCGCCGTTTGCACAAAGAATTGGGCATTACCTTTATTTACGTCACCCACGACCAAGAAGAAGCCATGACCATGAGTGATACGATTGTGGTCATGCGCGACGGCGAAATCCAACAAGTCGGTACGCCGAAAAAAATCTATGACGAACCACAAAACGCGTACACTGCGGACTTTATCGGTGAAAGTAACATCATTTCCGCCAAAATGGTCCGCGATAATTTGGTCGAATTCTTTGGTTGCCAATTCCCGTGCTTAGACAAAGGTTTCAAACCCAACGAACCCGTGGATGTGGTGGTGCGCCCCGAAGACATCAAAATCAACCCCGCCAAACCCCAATTTGAAGGTTCGGTCATGAACGTGGTATTCAAAGGCACTTTCTATGATTTGACCGTGGTGTTAGACGATTACGAATTATCCATTAAAAACACCCAATCCTACCCCGTGGGCGAAAAGATTATGTTGGGCATTGAACCCGACGGCATCCACGTCATGCCGAAAGAAGCCTTGACCAACGAATATGAAACTAAAATTACGGGTGAGAATACATTATCAATTGGTGACGTGGACTTTGAATTTATCCCGGCAAACGGTGCAACCTTTGAAAAAGGTGACAGCGTGATTGCCACGATTGACTTTGACAAAATCGAACTGACCGACGACGAAGAAGAAGGTCAAATCAGCGGTAACATTACCGACATGATTTATAAGGGCAAATACTACCAAGTCAAAATTTGGTTGGATAATGACACGGCGTTAATCGTGGATACGCCGTACGACTGGAACGCCGACGACCGTGTCGGTCTGGTAATTAAAAAAGAAGATATTAAGGTGCGCCACGATGAAAAAGATTAATTTTAATTCACGCAGTTTATTTGCCCTGCCTTATTTAATTTACATGTTTATCTTTGTCGTTGTCCCGTTGTTAATGTTGTTCGGTTACGCGTTTTTCGGGGACGGCAGTTTCTCGTTCGCCGAAGTCAGTGCGTTCTTCACCGACAGCAGTCAATGGGCAACGATTGGGCGCAGTTTGCGCATTGCTTTAACCGCCGCACTGGCGTGCATTTTGATTGGCTACCCGTTGGCTTACACGATTGCCAAGATTCGTTCCAAAACCACGCAATACATGGTTTTAATGGCTTTGGTTGCCCCGATGTGGATTAACGGTCTGTTACGCACCATCGCGTTAAAAGACTTGGCAACCTTGCTGCATTTCGGCACGGGCGAAACCTTGTTGACCTTGGGTTTAATCATTGACTATCTGCCGTTCATGTTAATGCCGATTTATTTAGTGATTACGGGTATCCCCAAATCGTACTTAGAAGTCAGTGCGGACTTGGGCGCGTCACCCGTGATTACGTTCACCAAAGTGGTGCTGCCCTTGTCAATGTCGGGGATTATCAGCGGTTTCTTAATGGTCTTTACCCCCGCGGTGTCGACCTATTACATGAGTGAATATCTGGGTGACCAAAGCACGTTCATGATTGGCGAACAATTAAACACCATGTTCACCAAAGACAACAAATCGGGCGCGGCGGTCATTGCGTTGGTCTTACTCGCCTTGGTCGGTTTGTCGGTGTTCATCGCGAACCGTCTGTCGCGCATCGGCAACAACAAAGGAGGGCTGGCATAACATGGGAATGATTTTTGTGTTACTGGTCATGGCAGTGATTTATCTGCCCATCTTGTTATTAGTGTTCTTATCGTTTAATGACGGACTGGGTTATTACGTCCAATTATTTACCACCGCCGAATACATGTCCGCGGTTGGTAACACTTTGCTGATTGCCGTGGTGGCTTCTTTGATTGCAACTATCATTGCCGCGATGGCAGCCACGGGGATTTTGTATCTTGGCAAACGCACCCGCGCAATCACGATGGCGCTCAACCAACTGCCCGTCATCAATGCCGACATCGTCACATCGTTCGGTTTAGTGTTGTTGTTCGTGGGCTTAGGCATGACCAACATGGGTTTGTTAAAATTGTTGCTTGCCCACATCTTAATTGCGTTACCGTTCTGCTTGCTGACGATTTTACCCAAAATGCGCCAACTGGATGCGAACTTAATTGACGCGGCTTTGGACTTGGGCGCTTCCCCGTTCAAGGCTTTCACCAGTGTGATTATTCCGCAACTGGTGCCCGCGATGGTGCAAGCGTTCTTACTGGGTTTCACTTTGTCACTCGACGATTTCGTGATTACCCAATACAACAACAGCGGAGTTGCTACGATTTCGACCGTGGTTTACGGCGCCATCAGCCGCCGCGACATCCCCGACGCGTTCAAAGCCTTAACCACAATTATCTTTGTTGTGATTTTGTTGGTACTGGTCGTCATGAACTTGAACGCGGCACGTTTGCGTAAAGGCATTAAACTCAGCCGTAAATTGGTGGCAGTGGTCTTGGCTGCGGTGGTCCTGCTCGCGTGCGGCGGCATTATTCCAATGATTGTTTCGCACTTGACCCCACGCAATTTGGTCTTGAAAATTTACAACTGGGAAGATTACATTGAAACCGACTTAATCGGCGAATTTGAAGATTATTACCGTGGTATCTTGAAAGACCAAGGTGTCAAAAACGCCGACCAATTCCGCATTGAATACCACACTTTCAGTGACAACGAAGAACTGTATTCCAAAATCAACACCCAACATTCGGATTACGATTTGATTTTCCCGTCCGAATACATGGTAGAAAAAATGGCAGCCGAAGGCTTAATTCAACCCATGTTAAAATCTAAATTGATTGACGAAGACGATTTAGACCAAAACGTTTTGGAACGCACTTCCGCCTACACCACGGTTTACGACGACAACGACCAACCGCTTGCTGACCAAGTTTGGGCATTGCCCTACATGGTGGGTACGGTCGGCATTATGTATGACGTCAATGTGATTGAGAAAATGGAAGACCAAACCCACATTCCAATCGACAAGTTTGAAGAATTATTGGAAACATACGGTTTCGGTGTGTTGTTCGGTGAAGGTGGCACTACCGCTTACAAAGGTCGCATTACCATGAAAAAATCCGCCCGCGACTCCATCGGCATTGCCATGATTTACGGCGCCCAAAGCACGGGCACTGCGGACGAAGACGGTTACCACCCCATTGAAAACGCCGATTACATTCACCAATTTGACGACGACAATGCCTACGATAACACCATGTTGTCCAACATCTTAAACATGGAAGACGATTACAAAATTACCTTGGCGGAAAAAATCTTAATGGACCAAATCCGCAACATGAACCCGATTTACGAAAACGATAACGGTAAAAAATCGTTCATGAACCCGAATGACGAATCTTTCGCGTATGGTTTGTTTTGGAGTTGTGATGCGGGGCTCGCCATGATGGAAGCCGCAGACGAAAATGATTACGACAGTTTACGTTTCTACGCCCCCCAAGGTACCAACCTATGGACGGACAATTTCGCAATCCCGACTTACGCCAAAAATTTGGACGCCGCCTATGCGTTCATCAACTTTATGTTAGACCCCGAAACCGATGTTGCCGCACGTAACATTGACTACGTCGGCAGCCAAATGATTGCCACGGGTGAAGCGATTGACGATTTGAAATACGGCGAAGACGGTTATGGTGTCCCCGACCCCACCGACCCCGATTACGAAGATTTTGACATTTTCGACGCCGACACCAATTTGGCATGCACCATTTTCCCGACCGAAGAAAATTACACCTATGCCGCGATTATGCACAACTTCGACACCAAGAAAGAAAAAGCCGTCAACAACTTGATGTTAAGCATCCAAAACAAAGCCGCAGAATTAACCGAAAACGACGGCGCGGGTGTCAACTGGT
>CAZXAV010000035.1:0-6284 GCA_964638195.1 uncultured Prevotella sp.
CAATCCCGGTTAGCGCACGGGTTACAGGCAGTCGCTAATTGCCCATTTATCCAACGAATGATTATAGCATATCCCAAAAGATATTGCAAGTAATCCGTGGTCATGTTATAATCAATTTGATGTTACACAACTTGGAAGCCGAACAATCTGTGATTGCTGCCGTACTATTGGACAACGACTGTCTGGAAACTTTTACGCGGTTGAAGCCGTCCCATTTTTACGCGCCAGCACACCAAATTATTTACGAAGCCATTTGCTATTTAGCCACCAAAAACGTGGCGGTCGACTTGGTCACATTGTCTGAACGTTTGAAAGCCATTGGTAAATTGGAAGCGGTGGGTGGTAATGATTACTTGACCAATTTAATGGACGTGATTCCGTCAACCGTGAACTTCCGCCATTATGTGGCAATCTTAAAGAAAGACGAAACTTTACGGCGTTTGGATCGGGCGGCGGCATCAATTACTAAATTATTAAATCAACCTGATGACAAACAAAAACAATTTGACGATGCCCACGCGGCATTGCAATATGCCGAAAAGTTGATTTTCGACATCAGCAAAGAAGACGAACGGCAAGAACTGACCAAGTTGTCGAACGAGTTGCCGACCGTCATGAACAACTTTGATTTGGTCTGTCACGACCCCGCGGCTTTGCGTGGCATTAAGACGGGCTACAATGTGTTGGACAGTATTACCAATGGTTTACAAAAAGGCAGTTTGATTATTATCGGGGCGCGCCCCAGTGTGGGTAAAACCAGTTTCGCGATGAACATTGTGTTGAATGCGGCATTGAAAGGCAAAGCCAAAGTCGCGGTGTTCTCGTTGGAAATGGACAAGGTGCAATTGACTAACCGTGCCATTTGTTCGGTGGCACGCGTTTCGTTGTCTCATGCTTTGCACGGGGAAATGACCCCCGAAGAATGGACGCGTTTGTGGGATGCCAATGCTAAATTACAAAATGCTGATATTTACTTGGATGCCAGCAGTTCGATTACCGCTGCCGAAATCATGCGTAAATGTATGCGCTTGAAACGTGAACGCGGCTTGGATTTGGTGATGATTGACTACTTGGGTTTAATGGGTTCACCGCAAACGGGTAGTCGTAACGAAAGCCGTCAAGAACAAGTGGCTGCGAACAGCCGCATGATGAAAATGATGGCGAAAGAGTTAGAAGTGCCAGTGTTGTTGTTGGCACAGTTAAACCGTGGGATTGAAGCACGTACGGGTGCGGACAGCGAACCGATGTTATCGGATTTGCGTGAATCGGGTGCGATCGAACAAGATGCGGATATTGTTATGTTCATTCACAAACCCAAAACCGAAACCCAAAGTGAACAAAACGAACACAGCCGTGACTACGAAGCCAAAATCATTGTGGCGAAGAACCGTAGCGGTCCGACCCCGTATTTCAAATTACAATTCATTGGCGAATTGACCACGTTCATGAACCCCGAAGATGTCAGCAAAAATAACGGGGTAGCATCGGTACCCGTACCGCCGACCAAGGTCAAAGCCAACTTGCCCGAAATTGTGCCGTTGCAAGATTCTTCGGACATCAACAATATTTTCTAAAAAATTTTATTCAATCCCGAACAATAAATTGGGTTCAATATCAAATTTTTCGTACAATAATAAAATGCTGTCGTAGCCCGGTTTTTTCTTGCCGAGCAGCCACTGGCTGACGGTGGTTTGATTCACCCCTAAAACTTCGGCAAAGGCTTGTTGCGATAAGTTTTTTTCTTGCATGATTTGTTTAATAATCTCTTGATACCCCATAAAAAATTATAGAAATTATTAGGTTAAAAGACTTGACTTAGGTCAAAAGACCTAGTACACTTGCATCAAGGTCGAAAGACCTAATAATTAAATTATTAACAAAGGAGGAAAAATGGAATCTAAATTCACAGGGGGATTACTTGGAAAGATTGGTACTGGTATTCTTTGTACTGCGTTGATTATTTTTACTTTGGGTCTCGGTACTCCATGGGCTGTATGCATTAAGCAAAACTGGTACACAAAGCATACCATCATTGACGGAAAGCAACTGTATTTTGATGGTACTGGGATGCAACTTTTCGGCACTTATCTTAAACGGGTACTATTAGTAATTGTCACATTTGGCATTTATTCTTTCTGGGTCGGATTAAGCATGCAAAAATGGGTCACAAAGCATACTCACACTGTTGCCAATCAAATCAATGCTTAATTAAAACCGTTAATTGATTCATTGTTAAAAACACACTTATTAGATTGATAAGTGTGTTTTTTATTTGTGTTACGTTGATTTATTATTTATAAATTGCTCGGTTGGTCGGGGGTAGGTGTTAGTTCTGGGACTGGTTCGGGCGTGGGCTTGGGTGCTGGTTTGGGTTTGTTTTTTGCTTTCGGTTTGGGTTGATTCGGGTTAGCAATTACGTTATCGGCTAAGTTATCATAAGAATCGGAGCGGTGCAGTTCGTAACTGTTGTTTTCGGGATCTTCGGCACCTTGGATTTTTTGGGAGATGTCTTCAACGTTGTCGTTGGCTTTCAAACGGCGGAACAGTTGGACAAAATACGGGTACGACCAAACGATCGCACCCGCAAGTCCAAACAAAATTCCTGCGATTAACGCCCAAACCGGGTTAGAAGGGATGATCAGCACTAACATGAAAAAAACTGCACCTGCAATGAATAAGGCGCTTTCCACGATGGCTAACAATGCTTCTTTCCCCAATTTCATAGCACGTTAATTATTTCGACGGTTTTCCGCAACCTGGACATCCTTCACATCCCATTGATTGTTACCTCCTGTACATATATATTAACAGTAATTGAAAATTGTTGCAAATTCTTTACTAACTTTTTTTTGCCATGTATAATTGAATTGTATGGAGACACCTGCCGTCATTTTTGAAGATAACCATTTGTTGGTGGTAATTAAACCGCAAAACGTGCCGACCGTGGCTGACAGTTCGGGCAACCAAAGTTTGCAAGAAGCCTTAAAAGAGTACACGGGCGGTTTCGTGGGCATTGTTCACCGTTTGGACCGTGTGACGGGGGGTGTGATGGTGTTTGCGAAAACCAGTAAAGCCGCATCACGTTTGAGTGAACAAATCAAAGACGGGACTTTTCATAAGACTTATTATGCGGTGGTGAAAGGCGTACCCAAGCAACGCACCGCAACGTTGGTGAATTGGTTGGCGAAAGACACGGTGCATAATACCGTGGCGGTTGTGCCGCAAAGTACCACGGGTGCAAAACGCGCCGAATTGACTTACGAAACGGTAAACACGGTGGACGGTGATACTTTGGTCGCGGTACAGTTAGCCACGGGGCGTTCGCACCAAATTCGGGTGCAAATGAAACATATTGGCAATCCGATTGTCGGTGATGCGCGTTATGGTGGCAATCGCACGGGAGTGAAAGACATCGCACTTTGGGCGTACCAATTAGAGTTCAATCACCCGACTACGCATGACCGCATGAAGTTTATCGTGAATCCGCCCGAAGACGGTGCGTGGTCAAAATTTGATTTTAGGAGAAAACATCGGTGAAAATTTTTGCGTTGTCGGATTTCCATTTGTCTTTTGCCGTCGACAAACCCATGAACATCTTTGGGGAGCATTGGCAAAACTATGAAGCGGAAATCAAAAAAAATTGGAATGCGATGGTAGGACCTGACGATGTTGGTATTATCGCGGGTGATATTTCGTGGGCAATGCGCATGGAAGAAACGCAAGAGGATTTTGATTTTATCCGCAGTTTGAACGGCACGAAAATCATTATTCGCGGCAACCATGATTATTGGTGGAAAAGCATTTCCAAAATCCGCGCGTTTGTCGGTGACCAAATTAAAGTTTTGCAAAACGACAGTGTGACCATCGGTGATGTGATTTTTGTGGGGACGCGTGGGTGGCAAACCCCCGAACGCAACCGTGTACAATCCGAAGAAGACAAAAAGATTTACGAACGCGAAGTGTTACGGTTTGAAATGTCTTTGCAGAGTGCGGGCGAGAAAGGGGATAAAAAGTTGGTCGCGATTTTGCATTATCCGCCGTTTAACTGTCTGCGCGATGATTCGCCATTTACCAAGTTGTGCGAAAAATATCATGTGGATGCGGTGATTTATGGACATTTACACGGCAAAGGCGGTCGCGGTGATTTGGTCTATACCAAGAACGGAATCAAATACTATTTGACCAGTACCGATTTATTGCAACACAAACCAACGGAAGTTACGTTTGATTGATAATTGCGGTTGGCTCACCTTTTACCACTTGCATGCATAGATAGCGGTATGCTGCTTGAATTTACCAAAATGCAAGGGGTGGGTAACGATTACATTTATGTGGATGCTCGCCAACAAACAGTGCGTGACCCCAACCAACTGGCACAACAATTAAGTGACCGCCATTTCGGGGTCGGTAGTGACGGGTTAGTGTTAATCTTGCCGCCAACCGAAATCGGGGCGGACATCACAATGGGAATGTATAATGCCGACGGCAGTGAAGGCTTGATGTGCGGCAATGCGGTACGCTGTGTGGCTCAATGGTTGATTGAACGGGGCGAAGTACGAGGCAACGTGGTGCGCATTGCGACGAAGAGTGGAATCAAGCGGGTGCGTCGGTTGCGTGATAATTATTTCAGTGTAGATATGGGAATTGCCACAGTGGGAAATGCCCAGTTCGCCGGGATCCATGATTTGACGACTGTTGAAATCGGTAATCCGCACGTGGTTTGGTTTCCCAATTTCGAGATTGTTGATTATGACATCAAACGTTTAGGTAAACGGATTGAACACAGCAAATTGTTTCCCAATGGCACTAATGTCGAATTTGTGCGGGTGATTGGTGACAACTTGTTGCAAATGCGTGTTTGGGAACGCGGTAGTGGCGAGACTTTGGGTTGCGGTACGGGGGCGTGCGCCGTGGCGGTTGCCAGTGTGGCACGGGGGTTTTGTAACCGCGAAAAACTGGTGCGCGTACAATTACCGGGCGGCGAATTGGCGGTAGATTGTTCGGCGGAACACGTCCGTCTGTTAGGACCGGCGGTCACGGTGTTTCACGGTGCAATGGAAATTGAAGGAGACAACCATGAAAATTAACCGTCATTATTTGACTTTGCCCGAAAACTATTTATTCAGTACGGTGGCGGCTAAAACGCGTAAATTTCAAGCGGAACACCCCGAGCAGTCAATCATCAAATTAAGCATTGGTGATGTTTCCCGACCTTTGCCGTCGGTGGTGGTTGCGGCAATGCGACGGGCGTGTACCGAAATGGGGCAAGCCCAAATGTTCCGCGGTTATGGACCGGAAACGGGGTACGTATGGTTGCGGCAAGCGATTGCGGATTTTTATCGGGAGCAGTACCAAGTACGGCTTGATCCCGACGAGATTGTGGTCAGTGATGGTGCGAAAAGTGATTTGAGTAACCTATTGGATATTTTCGATACCCAAGCCACGGTGGCAATGTGTGACCCAGTTTATCCCGTTTATTTGGAAAGCAATTTGATGTTAGGACGTCAGCCGCAATTTTTCCGTGCGACCGCCGCAAATGGTTTTTTGCCGTTGCCCGATGAAAGCATTACCGCCGAAATAATTTATTTATGTAATCCAGCCAATCCGACGGGGGCTTGTTATAACCGCACCCAGTTGAAGCAGTGGGTAGATTTTGCACGGTCACACCAGGCGGTTATCTTGTACGATGCGGCGTACGCGTGCTTTATTGATGACCAAACTTTGCCGCGCAGTATCTTTGAAATTGACGGGGCACGTGAGTGTGCAATTGAAATTTGTTCGTTTTCCAAAATGGCAGGCTTCACGGGTGTGCGTTGCGGCTATACCATAGTGCCCAAAACTTTACGCACGGCGGACGGAACCAGTCTGAATCAACTGTGGCGTCGTCGGCAAACGACCAAATTCAATGGTGTCAGCTACATCGTGCAAAGGGGTGCAGCCGCGGTGTTTACGCCCACGGGTTTAAGTGCCATCCAAAAAAATCTTGCTTATTATCGTCGTAATGTACGTTTAATTTGCCAAACGTTAGACACCTTAAATTGGCAATACGTGGGTGGAATTCATTCGCCATACGTGTGGGTGCGTTGTCCACGGCAATTAAGTTCTTGGGCATGCTTTGACTGGTTATTAAAACAAACGGGCATTGTTTGTACCCCCGGAGTCGGTTTTGGGGAAGCGGGCGAAAATTACATCCGCTTGACGGGGTTTAACACTTACGCCAACACGCGTTTGGCTTGCCAACGTTTATTGACTTTGCAGAAAGTTTGAAATGTGCTAAAAAGATT
>CAZXAV010000035.1:6384-8503 GCA_964638195.1 uncultured Prevotella sp.
TGGCTTGCCAACGTTTATTGACTTTGCAGAAAGTTTGAAATGTGCTAAAAAGATTTGGTGAACGAAACACGTAAAGAGAAACTGAAAAGTTTGATTCTGAAATTGCCATTCGGGTCGCAATTATTGCAATTAAGGCAAAAGATCATTTTGCGACACCATGCAAGAAGGCGTGAGATTAAGTTACGCCGTAAGGTAAAAGAACGTAAAATCATGTTACGGCGTGAAGAAAAAGAACTAATTAAGGCTTACAAGATAATATTAAAACAATCAAAAACCAAACAACTTTTATATAGTTGCGGTGCACAACAAGAGAAAAAAATTCAGTCAATCAATGAAGAATCCATAAAAAAAGTTTTACGCATAAAGGATACAATTCGTCAAAGTGAGTTTTCAATACATATGAAAAATAAATTGTTTTTTGAAACTAGATTGCGTAATTTACGTTATTACTATGTTCGTAGTATTGAAAATGTAGCTAGATTTAAAACATTTAGCCCATTGTCACCCGAACAAGTAACAGTGTTTGAAATTGGTACGGGACCAGCCTTAGGTGCTGCCATGGGGATGTCGTTGATTGGTTTCAAGCAAATCATTACGGTTGATATCCGTCGCGCAAAGCCCAAACACGTGCAAATGGTGTATGAGCATTACAAAAAATTTGCTAATGAGTTAAGAATTAAACGTGTGCCAAAAATTAAAGAAAAAATTACTGCGGAAAACTTAGAGCAGATTTTACTTGATCAATTGAACATTGATTACCGTGCTCCCTATGATGCCACCCATACTGATTTGTCTGATGGTAGTGTGGGCTATGTTTATGCAAATCTTGTTTTGAATTTTATTAGTCCAGAGATTCTAGCCGACATGATTAAAGAAGCTTTCCGTATTTTGTGCAGTAGCGGAGTGATGTATGTTAATACAATTTACAAAGATCATCGGACGATACTGGATTCTGAATTAACAGTATATGATTATTTACGATATACGGATGAAGAATGGAAAAAGTTTAATTCTGGTTCGTATCAAAACCGTTTACGCACATCTGATTATCAAGCGTTGTTTACTGCTGCGGGATTTGAAGTTGTATGGCTAAAAAAATATAATATTACTGACGCAGACCGTGCGGCGTTTGCGACGGTGAAAGTCGCAGACGAGTTCAAGAACAAATACACCGACGAAGAATTGATGGAAAAAGGGGCAGAATTTATTTTGCGGAAACCATAAATAAATCAGTTTTATTGACGATTAGTATTTTGGAAGATTTACAGAAAATTTGAAATGTGTTAAAAAGATTTAGTGAACGAAGCACGTAAAGAGAAACTGAAACGTTTAATTTTGAAATTACCATTCGGCTTGCAGTTGTTGCAGTTAAGGCGGAAAATTATTTCGCAACATCAAGTAAGAAAGCGTGAGATGAAATTGCGTCGCAAGGCAAAAGAACGTGAAATTATGTTACGACGTAAAGAAAAAAGACAAACACGTATGTTGCGTTACAAAATTAAAAAAAGTGAAATTGCAGAGAAAGAACGATTACAACAGGTAAAATTAAAAACAAAGATTCGACAAAAAAAAGTTCCTTTAATCCAGAAAAATTTGTTGTGGCACAAAGCAAGCCTTAGTTATTCGGGTTTTTATCGTTATCGCAGTACGGAAATCTTGGATATATTTCAACGTTACAGCCATGTACCGCTTGAACAAGCAACGGCTTTTGAAATTGGTACAGGGGTATATTTGAGTGCTCCAATCGGATTGTCGTTACTTGGTTTTCAAAAAGTAATTACGATTGATATTCGTCGTGCGGTACCGAAATATGTGCAAATGGTGTTAAAGTATTATCAGAAGCATGGCACTAATTTGGGAATTACTCGATGTCCAAAGATTAAAGCAAAACTTACTGATGAAAATTTAGACAGTATCTTGTTAAATCATTTTAACATTGATTACCGTGCTCCATACGATGCTGCCCATACAGATCTACCAGATAACAGTGTCGATTACGTTTTTTCGCAAGAAACTTTTGAACACATCCGAACGGAAATATTACATGATATCGTGAATGAAGCATTTCGGATTTTGCATGGGGGGCAGCAAGTACCTCGCCATTTCGTATGATAGCGTC
>CAZXAV010000036.1:0-8450 GCA_964638195.1 uncultured Prevotella sp.
AGCTGTAATCCAAGACCAAACGTTCGCGTTCTTCTTTGGTGTATTCACGATTCGTGATCATTGTGGTCACGGCTTTTGATTGTTCGCGGATACGTTCTTCTTCTTGTTCAATCGTGGTTTCTTTCATTTTCAATTGAGCTTCACGAGCCACCAACGCTTGTTTTTCTTGTTCCAATTTGTCCAACATTTCTTTTTCGCGTTGTTGATATTCGGCTTCTAACGATGCGCGAACTTCCGCCAATTGTTCTTCGGTGACCGTACCATTTTGGTCGTTGTCTTGGGTTTTGATTTCCAAGACTTGTTGTTTCAACATCGCAACTTCGTTTTGCAAACGAGACTTTTCTTCTTCCAAGTCTTTTTTCTTGTCTTCAATTGCTTGTTTTTCCGCCGCAATTTCTTCAGATTGCTTGGTCACTTGTTCGGCTTCTTTCATCAATTCGTTACGTAATTGCATGTATTTTTCACGTAAACGTTTTTCGTTTTCTTCGTATTCGGCTTGTTTCGCTTCGTCATCGTTAGTTTTTTCAGCACGTGCTTTTTCCAATTCGGCTTGCAACGCAGCATTCTTTTCTTCCAAAGCCACTACCTCGTCCGCAATACGTTGTTTGAATTCTTCGTATTCTTGTTTAATACGGGCTTCTTCGGCTTCGTTTTGTTGCAGTTTTTCTTGGTTATGTGCATCAATTTCACGTTCCATCGCGTCGAATTTTTCTTTGATTTCCAATTCGCTCGACAGTTCAGAAACCAAACCTTCTTTCACTTCTGACAATTGTTTCATCAATTTGGCTTCGGTTTCGATGCGTTGAGCTTCCAATTCTTCACGCAAGGCTTGCGCTTCGGCACGGGCGGCTTTACGTTCTTCACGTAATTGTTCCATCATTTCTTGGACATTATATTGTTCTTTCATAGCCGCTTGATCCGCTTCACTTGCTTGTTCAACGATTTCGTCATAAGCTTTTTGCGCATTTTCGGCTTCTTCTTTCTTTTCTTTCAACACGTTCAAGAATTCTTCATATTGACGGTTCATTTCTTCTTTGAAAGAAGCAATAATCGCGTTGGCTTGTTCGTTGACATCAACAACTGGTTGTTCATTTTCTGCGACTTCTTCTTGTTTAGCCGCTTCTAATGCTTCACGTTGTGCCGCCAATTCTTGTTCTTTAGCGGCTTCAATTTCAGCACGTTGTTCAGCCAAAGCTTGTTGCATTTTCAATTCGTTGATTTCACGTTCTTTCGCCAATTCCATTTCCAAACGTTGAACTTTCATTGAATCTTCCAAGACTTTGTTCAATTCTTCATAACGTTGTTCAAATTCAGCCCTTTCGGCATTACGCGATTCTTCCAAAGCCGCGATGTTTTCTTGCAATTGTGCCAACTGTGCCAACACTTCGTCATTGACAACATCGTTAGCATTGTATTCGACTTCGTTGCCGTTGTCATCGTCGTCTTCGTCAGCCACTTTTTTGTTTGCAGCTGCTTTATTTTGTGCTTCTTCCACCGCTGTTTGGTTCGCAATGGTATCACGCAAAGTTGCTAATTCGGCTTCGTATTGTTCACGCATGTCCGCAATCATTTGTTCGTATTCGGCTTGTTTGTTTTGTTCTTCAACCAAATTTTGTTTTTGTTCTTCAATGGTCGAAACCGCCAAGTTCAATTTTTCTTCGTGTTCCGCCAAACGTTTTTCTTGCATTTCGCGTTCATGAGCCAACAAATCTTTCAAAGCGGTCATGGTTTCTTCGTCAACACCATGAATTTCTTGTTTATTGTTTAATTGGTTAATCAAGTCAGAACTTTCTTGAATCAATTGTTGCATTGCCGCTTGTGCTTTTTTCGTATCTTCACGGCTTTCTGCCAATTCATTCATGATGTCGGCAAAACGGTCTTGTTCCAAGCGGTTTTGGTGTTCAAGGTCGTTCAAAATACGGTCAACACTTTCACGTTCGGTTTGTTGGGTTTCGGGTGTGCGTGCATTTTCGCCCGTAACAATTGTATGGTTCAAAGCTTCCAACAATTCGGCATGACGTTGTTCAGATTCTTCACGTTCGGCTTCACGCAACGCATTCAAACGTTGAATTTCATTTTGCATGGCTTCGATTTGTGCTTTCATGGCTTCGTCGGCTTCAGTATTACGTGCGTTGTACACTACTTGGTTACCTTCGTCGTCGTCATCGTCATGTTTCTTTTGTTCCAATTCGGCAGCAATGGTTTCACGTAAAGCAGCAATTTCATTTTTGTATTCTGCCATTTCGTGCGCACGTTGTTCTTCCATATCATGCAAGATTTTTTCAACATTCGCCACATTGGCTTCGGCGGCACGTTGTTGTGCTTGTTCAAATTCGTTACGTTGGGTTTGCAATGCTTCCGCCATGGTCGCATCCAAAGCGCGTTGTTTTTCCGCGTATTCACGACGTTCGGCTTCACGTTCCGCATTCAATTTATCAACTTCACGTTGCATTTGTTCAATCAATGCGGCAGTTTCTGCACGTTCGCGTTCCAATTGTGCTTGGTAAGCATTTTGCATTTCACGTTCTTCCGCATTGGTCGGAGTTACTTGTTTTTGTGCATTGGCATCAGCCAACATTTGTTGGAATTTTTCTTGCATTTGCAAGATGGCATCTTGGTATTGATTTTGCATTCTGGCAAATTCGTCTTCTTTTTTGGCTTCCCTTTCAGCATTCAAAGCATTTTCTTCTTTGGCACGACGTTCGTTTTCCATTGCGTTCAACACCGCTGCCAAACTGTTTTCTTGTTCACGCAAACGTTGTTCTTGCGCTTCACGTTCTGCCGCCAAGACACCTTTAATTTCATTCAACAAATCTTTGTTATCTTTATCTTTGTTTTCTTGCTTTTCCAAATTGTTAATTTTTTCTTGGCTATCTTTAATCATTTGTTCCATTTCCTTTTTAGCCTGTGCGACCAAATCTTCGGATTTTTCTTTCGCATCCAATTCACCTTGCAAGCGAGCCGTTTCTTGTTTTTGTTGTTCCAATTCCGCCATCAAATTGGCAAAACGAGTTTGTTCAGCTTGTTTTTGGTTTTCCAATTCTTCCAAGACTTTTTCCAAACGTGGATCGGTAGCCGTTGCCGTTTCCACCACCGGAGCAAATCTATCATTCGTATTAGCCGATTGGTTCCAGAAATCAATTGCGTCGTCTGCTTGGTTATTTGGTTCTTCTTCACCGAAATTAAATGCAGCGGCGTCATCTTCATCTTCTACAAAAAAATTATTTGCATCACGGTTACGATTCTTTTTCGCCGCTTTTGCCGCTTCTTTTTCGGCACGGATACGTTCTTTTTCTGCCAATCGTTCAGCGGCTTGACGTTCTTTTTCCGCAAGACGTTCTTCCGCTTGACGTTCGCGTTCTAAGCGTGCTTCTTCTTCACGTTGACGTTTTTCATCAAACGCACGTTCTTTGGCTTCCAATTCTTTACGTTTACGTTCTTCTTCTAACATTAACGCTTGTAAACGTTCTTCTTCTTTTTGACGTTTTTCTGTTTCTAAACGTTGTTGTTCTTCAATTTGTGCGGCTTCTTCACGAGCCTTAGCGGGATCATAAAATTCTAATTGGTTATCGTCTTCCCGCTTCTCAAAGGTCTGCTCAATTTGTGATGTTTCAATCACAGTGCTGTTGTTTTCCGCAGCCATTTTACGATTACGCACGCCGCGACCGTACAAACGGAAGATTAAGAACATAATCGTGGCGAAAATGACAACCGCCGCCAAAGTGCAAACAGCCCACATAAATGCACCGGGCTTTCCGTCATTGAACCATGTCCATTCCATAAGTAATAAATTTTCCATATTTTTTCCCCTTATTTTATCCTTATTTAGTTTTTCCCAACATATTAGTTATAATCTTATCAAAAAGGTCAATATTTGTCAATATGACAAGAACAGTTTTATAAAAAAATTTTCAAAGCAAAAAAAAGTCTTTGCACCCATTCCAATCGTGTGTTATAGGTAAAATATGATCAATCGTGAATTTAACATTACTGGCATGGCTTGTGCCAGTTGCCAACATAATATTCAAAAAGCCGTCAGCAAAATGCGTGGCGTGCGTAAAGTTAACGTGAACTTAGTTTCGGCGACCATGACATTGGAATGTGATGACAATATCACTGCCCAATCCATTATTGATAAAGTTACCAGTATCGGCTACGGCGCTATCGAACGTGACAGCCAAGCCCCTACTGCTACTGACAATAAACAACCGTTAAAAAAAAACTAATTAGTCTGATTATCTCGTTAGTCCTTTGGTTACCACTAATGATTTTTGCGATGTCCACCATGCACGACACCGCCCATATGTTATTGTTTGGCATTATTCAATTAGTTGTCACCACGGTCATTTTAGTTTTGAATTACCAATTCTTTACCCGTGGCATGAAAGCACTATTTAAGTTTATGCCAAACATGGACACCTTGGTGGCAATCGGTGCTGGTGCCGCTTACGTATATGGGATTGTGGTTATCGTGCTAATGACCACTGGTAATCAAATTGCCCATGCCTTATATTTTGAAAGTGCCGCTACCATCGTTACTTTGGTTTCGTTAGGTAAATATTTTGAACAACGTGCCAAAGTCCGCACGTCCAACGCAATCAATCAACTAATGCAATTAGCACCCCAAACTTGCACGGTCATCAAAAACGGTGCGCCCCATACGGTGGCTGTCGCAGAATTGGTTTTGAACGACATCATCTTAATTAAACCCGGTGACGTTGTTCCAGTCGACGGTGTCATCACCAGTGGCAATGGTTTATTGAATCAAGCCGCCATTACGGGAGAAAGTTTACCCGTTACCAAAAACGTTGGTGATACCGTTATCTCAGCCACCCACAACGAAAACGGGACATTTACTTTCAAAGCAACCAAAGTTGGTAAAGACACTACGTTGTCCCAAATTATCAACTTGGTCAACCAAGCCAGCAATTCCAAAGCCCCGATTGCCCGCTTAGCCGACAAAGTCAGCGGCTTTTTTGTTCCTGTTGTCATTGGGATTGCTTTAATCACCTTAACCATTTGGTGGTTGGTCAGTCGTGATTTCGCGACCGCCTTTAATTTCGGTATCAGTGTCTTAGTCATTTCTTGTCCATGTGCCTTGGGACTGGCGACCCCATTGGCGATTATGATTGCCACGGGCAAAGCCGCCAGTTCGGGTATCTTAATCAAGAATGCGACTTACTTAGAAAACCTCAACAAAATTGATACCGTCGTCTTAGACAAAACTGGCACGATTACGAATGGCACTTTGAAAGTAACCGACGTACGTCCCTTGCAAGCCAATTTAAGCCAAAGCAACTTATTACAATTTTATGCCAGTATCGAACGTTACAGCGGACATCCTTTAGCCAAAGCCATTGTTGCGGCATACGGCGAGAAAAACGTTTATTTAGATGTCCAAAACTTCCGCGAAATCCCCGGGCAAGGCACTCAAGCAACTTTGGGCAGTCGTCCCATCTACCTTGGTAATGCAAAGTTTATTGCGCCCTACCTGCACCAAGCCGACCGCCAAAAATCTTTGGCTTTAACCGAACAATACGCCATGGAAGGCAAAACCACAATTATTTGTGCCACCACCGACAAATTGTTAGGTGTGGTTGCGTTGGCGGATACCATCCGTGAAGACAGTGTCCACGCCATCCAACAATTGAAACAAATGGGTAAACGCGTGATTATGCTAACAGGTGACAATCAAATTACCGCTTCGGCTTTCGCTAAATCAGTGGGGATTGACCAAGTTATTGCCAACGTATTACCCGCCGAAAAATATCAACAAATTGCCAATTTACAAAAAGACGGTCATCGCGTTTTAATGGTTGGTGACGGCATTAACGATTCCCCCGCTCTGAAAGCCGCAGACATTGGTGTCGCAATCGGCAGTGGTACTGACATCGCGGTTGAAGCCGCTGGCGTGGTTTTAATTAAGAATTCCTTAAACGATTTAGTCACGGCAATTAAACTCAGCCACCGCACCATGCGTAACATCAAATTGGGTTTGTTCTGGGCATTCTTTTATAACATTCTGGGCATTCCGTTGGCGGCTGGTGCCTTATACCCGTTATTACACTTAACCCTTAACCCCATGATTGCCGCAGGTGCGATGAGTTTAAGTTCGGTTTGTGTCGTCTTGAACGCGTTGACCTTGCAATTATAAACTGACGTTTTCGTGACGGTAAACCACGATGCGTTCCCCGGGCGTGCAACCGTTTTCCAAATTCGGGTTTTGTTGCAACAACGAAGCACAACTCAAATTCGTGCGTTTCGCCAAATCCCACAAGTTTTCTTTATCACCAATGATGTAAATGCGAATCGCACTGCCGTCATCGGCTTTGGCTTGTCCTTCTTCCAAATTACAGACAATTGTCATGTTCTTTTTCGTGTTGGCTTGAATCACAACACCAAATTGCGCATCCACCAATAATTCGGTACCACGACGGGCTTTTACGTTCACAGTCAACGGAACGACTGTGGCACTTACCACGTGGTCGCGGTCTAAATTTTCCATACGAACATGGGTTTGGAACGGGACTTCAAAACGGTCACCCGTAATCAAATGTTCTTCGTTTTCCAATAACAAGTTCGCCACTAAGACGCCTTCTAACACCGTTTTACCGTCCGCAGCACTGACTTGCAAATTATTGATGCGAACACCATCCACCGCCAGCACATGAGAAATATACGGCGAATTTGGGGCTAAATTGATGTTGTTTTCAATGTCAACCGTTGTGTTCACTTGCGGCAACACATCAACATAATTTAATTGCGTGGTTTGGAAAGTCAATTCTTTATCAAACGAAATTGCATCCGCAACAGTGCTGAATTTTCGGTTGCTGTAAACACAGCCATTGAAAGTCAATTGTAACGTTAAAACCAAAACCGCGCCTTTGTTGTTATTTTCGATGTGCATACTGACCGAATCAACGGCAACTGTACCACACGCCAAGTCTTCACTGGTAACGCCGTTCAATGCAATACTTTTAGCAAAATCAATGTCGTGCGAAGCATTGTAAGGAACACCAACATTTTCAACCGTTTTCACACCTAAGATGTTGACCGCAAGTGCACCTTTGATACTGATTTTACCATTGTTTGCCGCGACATCTTTTAAGTTCGGATTTACGTCAATACCCAAAACACCTTCACAAGCGGAATCCAATTCAATGTTTTCCGCAATTTCAAATTTGTCATGCAATTGAGAATTAAACGTTAAAATTTGGTGTTCGGCTTTACGCACTTCAACGTCACCAGTCAAATCACTGACAACTTGTAAATCATGGGCTTTGACACCTTGCACGGCTACCGCCAACACATTATCCAATGCCACTTGGTTATCTTGTAATTGCCAATGACTGTCAACCAAAGTTGCGTTGGCAAAAAGTTGATTAGCTCCACCCAAGTCTTTCACCGTAACTTTTTTTTCAAAGGCATCGGTAATATCTTGACTGTCGAATTTGTCAAATTCATTGATAAAAACCATCCGCGTGACGATGTTACCGCTGATGGCAATTTCGTTTTCGTTCACCGCAGCATTTTGTCCCAATAATTGGCAAGTAACCCCAATTAACTTCTTTGCGTTTTCCGGCAAAGCAATTTTCTGTTCAATTTTTAATTGTACATTATCTAATGCTACTAACTCCTGTTCTGCTAAATTTTCCATCAAAACTTCCATGATATAATTCCCCCTATACTAAAATTATATTTGGGCAATAATTGAAGTATGCGTAAAAAAACACAATCAATCGAAGCAATTAAAGCCAAAATTCGCGCCATGTTAGGCAAAGACATCAATATGTCGGTCTGCCGTGGACGTAAGCGCATATCCAAATATTCGGGGACAATTGAAAACACTTTCCCCAGTGTTTTTATTGTGCGCTTAAAAAACAATGAAAAAGACACAGGACGTATCCCGTGTCTTTCGTATTCATATAACGATGTGCTTTGTGGCGAAGTCAGAATTGACGAAGTTAGTTAAACTAATTCAACAATCGCAGTCATCGCATCGTCACCTTTGCGAATGCCCGTTTTCAAAACGCGAGTGTAACCACCTGCACTGCCCGTTTCTTTAATGCGTTTCGCATATTTGGGCGCCAATTCATTGAAGATTTTTTCAATGATTGGGTGGTTAATGTGTTGCGTACGTTTTTCGAAACTTTTTTTGCTTTCGTCTTTACTACGGATTTCTTGGAAGTCATAAAGCGAAGCCATCAATTCACGACGGGCTGCCAATTTTTTCGGTCCGTCAACCAAAACTTTACGTTTGCTTTTTACACCTTTTTTGTCGGTAAATTCTTTTTCAACCGTTACCGTATCCGCATAGGTGTTAATTGCCAACGTCAAATATTTTTCAGCCAACGCACCCGTAGCTTTTGCGCGTGCAAGTGTTGTCGAAACACGTCCAGTCCAAAACAACGTTGAAACTTGGTTACGCAAAATTGCCATGTGTTGCGAAG
>CAZXAV010000037.1:0-8247 GCA_964638195.1 uncultured Prevotella sp.
ACTGGTTCGGGTTTATCCAAAACCACGGAAACAATACATTCTTTAATTTCGTCCAGAACATTACGGTCAACTTTCTTTAAGTTAGTAATAAATGGTAAGCCGATACGAACACCACTGGTTTCGACAGCGGTGCGTGGATCATCTTGAATTTTGTTCTTGTTGGTGACAATGCCGTATTTTTGTTCCAATTCATCTTGGACTTGACGTCCTGATTTGTTGGTGTCACGTAAATCAATCAAAAATAAATGGGTTTGAGTTTTGCCAGAAACAATTTTAATGCCATCTTTTTTCAATGCTTCGCACAGATAATTGGCGTTTTGAGCAACTTTTTCCATGTAACGACGATAGGCAGGGGTAAATGCTTCTTCCAAACAAACGGCTTTGGCGGCAATCACGTGCATTAACGGACCGCCTTGGCAACCAGGGAAGACCGCCTTATCAATAACTTTGGAAAATTCTTGTTTGCACAAAATCATACCGCCACGTGGACCACGTAAAGTTTTGTGGGTGGTCGTAGTAACAATGTCCGCCCATTTCATTGGGTTGGGATAAAGACCTGCCGCCACTAAACCAGCGAAGTGTGCCATGTCAACCATGAAAATGGCGCCGACAGATTTTGCGACTTTTGAAATGCGTTCAAAGTCAATGATTAAACTGTAAGCACTGCAACCTGCAACAATAATTTGGGGTTTGTGTTCTTTGGCAAGTTTTTCTAAATTTTTGTAATCCAAAACGCCGTTCGCGTCCAAACCATAGTTGATGACATTATAAAGTTTGCCAGAAAATGAAACTTTAGCACCGTGCGAAAGATGTCCGCCCGCATCCAATGACATCGACAAAATCGTGTCACCGGGTTTCAATACGGCGTGGTAGACCGCCATGTTGGCAGCCGAACCGCAGTGGGGTTGCACGTTAGCGTGTTCTGCCTCAAATAACTTGCACGCTAATTCACGGCAATAATTTTCGACTTGGTCAACGATTTCACATCCCGAATAATAGCGTGCACCCGGATAGCCTTCGGCATATTTGTTGGTTAAGCAACTGCCCATGGCACGCATCACATTTTTGCTAGCAATGTTCTCGCTGGCAATCAAGTTAATCTTGCTCCATTGTCTTTTGTTTTCCGCTTTAATCAGTTGTTGAATTTTGTTCATTACTTAATTATATCTTTAGTGCTAAAAATAAGCAAATCAAAAATAACCAATCGTGATGATTACGTTGTTGTTTGTCATTGTCTTGATATGCTTGTGCCAATTGACTGGCTTCCGCGCTGTCGTAAAAATCAAGATTTGTTGTCATATGTACATGTATGATGTTAGAAGTATATTTTGACACCGCCGACGCATACTAACAGCATGGAAACCAACAAAACAAAAACAACTGGACAAAAACAAAAAAAGTCGAATGCTATGAAAAAAATCGGCAAAACTATTAAAGATACTTTTGTTGAAATGAGCAGTAGTTTAGCGGGGTGGATTGACGATACTGGTGCCCAATTTACTGGCAAAAAATCAAGTAAAACAAGCACCAAAACTGCCAGTACAACTCAACAAAAAACGACTTCGAGTCAAACGAATAGTAAAACTAATGCTTAATTGATTGGCGACCCGCAACAGACTTGAACTGTCGACCTCATGCGTGACAGGCATGCGCTCTAACCAACTGAGCTAGCGGGCCAAACATCATGATTATACTAGATACTTTTTTGGTTGTCAATCTAAATTCATTGACAAAAAGAGCATTTTCCATAATAATCATGTTAGCAGTAACTTATGAAAAAATTGGGGGATAAGTTAAGATTATTTGTATGTTTGCCACTGGTTTTAATCTGTGCTTTGTTCGCTGTTAGCAATATTACCACTTTATCGTTTTCAAGCCCCATCAGTGTTGCCGCAGTAACCAATTCTAATGACACCACCCGTACCGCATATCATGATTTTTTAGATACTGTAACGCAAATGTTGGCAGAATATGATGCCAGTAATAATGCGTTAATTTTTTTTGATAAAGACACGGATTTGTCCACTGACGGTAATGGCAATTATTTGGTGACCGAACAAACCTTTGTTGATTTAACGTGTGTTGTGCCTAATCAATTGACAACATCTGCCAAGTCAATGGCGAAGTCCCGTGCAAAATCTGAACCAGTTTACAATTTGCGTGACCTTGCGACACAAACTGGCTTTAACGTTACAAACGGCGAACAAAACATGATTTTGACTCGTCCGTTCGCTACTAAACGTTTAATTATTCAATCAACAACAACTGACCTTGATTTGTGCGGGGCAGTGGCGGCAGCCCGTTATGCCGATTTACATATCCATCAATATGATACCGAAACCGCAGCCAGTGAAGCCTATAATTATTATTTAACCCGTCAAGATGTAATGGATGTTGGTGCCGATAGTTTGTGTTGGGTTGAAAACGCATTTACCAATGCAGACCATATGATGCCGTTGGGGTTTGGTGATCCATTTTCCTATCAATCTTGGGGTGTCGATACTATGGGCGTGGGGGATTATGCACGATATTTGTCGGACATTATCAGAGCAGTCAATAATGATTTTTCAACTTTACCACAAGTGACAGTGGCGGTCATTGATACGGGGATTGATACCGACCACGAGTGGTTTGCAAATCGTTTGTTAGTTGACGAAAATGGTAAGTACGTTGGTAAAGATTATACCAAGAAAGACAGTTCAACTGCATATGATTTTGAAGACGACCAAGGTCATGGTACACACTGTGCCGGAATAATTTGCGACATGACAATGTCAAATGTAAAAATCTTACCAATTAAATTTATGAAGATGGGCGAAGACGGTAAAGCCACTGGATCAACTTTGAGTGCAATTTTTGCGATTGATTATGTCATGGAGTTACGCTCTCAATACAATATTGTGGCAATCAATATGAGCTTCGGCAGTGAATCTGACAGTACAACCCAAATACTTGATAAATATCTTGCTTCAAAAATTCAAGAGGCTTATGATGACGGAATCTTTTCGGTAGCCGCAGCGGGAAACGACCATGTTGATGCCAGTGGTCATTCGCCCGCCAATGTTGATTGTGCCATCACGGTTAGTGCTTTGAATCAAATGTTGGAATTGGCATCTTATTCCAATTATGGTGATTGTGTTGATGTGTGTGCCCCTGGAAGTTCAATTTTAAGTGCTTGTTATGATGGTGGTTTGATTTATAAAGATGGCACATCAATGGCAACACCACATGTTGCAGCATACATTGCTTTGTTAAAGTCCGACCCAACTCATGATTACAGCATGACAGATATTGAACAAATTTTAACTGGTACTTATGATGGATTTGATAGTCTTGTTGATTTGGGTGATGCGGGTAAAGACCCATTATATGGTTATGGAATGCCAACTTTGACTCATGCAACACCAGACTATATTATCATTGATGCGGGGGCAGGCTCGCATGGTACGATATCACCGTCGGGTTATAATTTGTACTTAAAAGACGAAAACGATGTGACTGTCACATTTACCCCCGACGAAGGTTATCATGTGTCTGCGGTTTATGTTGAAGGATATTTAGTTCATAACTCCAATGGCATGACTGAATATACTTTTGACCGAGACACAAATCATATGATATCAGTTTTGTTTACAGCTAATCCATATACAGTTACCATCGAAGCGGGGGAACATGGTACAGTTCTACCGCAAGTGGGCGTTAATGAAGTAAACTTAGGTGACGACTTTGTTGTTACTTTCCAACCCGATCATGGTTATCATGTGGCGGAAGTGATTGTTGATGGTCAGTTATTAACCGAGTTCGACTCAACGGGGTACACGTTTACCAATTTGCAAGCCAATCATCAACTAACGGTCAATTTTGCGCCAAATCGTTATACGATTACCGCAACCGTTGGTGACCATGGCATTGTTTTACCGCTTGGCGAAACCGAAGTTAGTTATCAAGATGAGTTAGTCTTTACCATTATTCCCGAACAAGGTTATCATCTTGGTGCTGTTTTAATTGATGGGGTTGCAACCGAATTTGAAAGCATGACCCAATACACTTTAACTAACATTTCTGAATCACATGCTGTCATGTTTGAATTTGAAGCGGACGTACACACCGCTTACAAAGTCAACCATTATTGGGAATCTATCTATGACCTAAACGACACGGAAAATCCACATGAATTTATTTTGCATGAGAGTGAAACTTTGTATGGTCCGACTGGTACGGCAACTGCCGCCGAAGCCAAAACTTATTTGGGATTTACTGCACCAACAAAAATTGAACAAAAATACATTGACTATAAAACCGAAATCAACATTTATTACACACGCAATGTGTACACGTTAAACGTTAAAGCAAAGGGCTTTGAAAGGATCGACGGTGTAGGAAAATATTTGTATGGTGCGACAGTCGAATTGCTGCCTATGATTCATACAGAATATGATTGGCTTTCGTGGTCGATTGAAGCATGTGATGACCAAGACTTTATACAAGATTTTGATATTTATAACATTGAACCAACATTTAATATGCCGGCATCTGATTTAACATTAAGGGCGTATGCTAGTATTAAAACTTTTGTTATCCGAGCCAAAGCAGTCGGTAAGGGCACAATTACTCCGGAATATAAAACCGTATCATATGGCGGCAGTGTTAATTTTAATTTTACGCCAGCGGATGGTTATATGGTTAAAACAGTCTACCTTAATGGTGAAGATTTGGGCATAACTGATACGTCATACACAATGTACACAATTACATCTGCCACCGAACTTACCGTTGTTTTTGATAAAAGCTCGAATAATTTCTTTGAAAATGTCGATTGGACCAGTGTGGTAATTTGGGGTGGTGGAAGTCTTATTGCGGTAATTATGTTCGGAAGTTCAGCCGTAATGTTGTTTATTTCCTTTCACGGAAGAAAATCATACGCGCCCAAACCTACGGCAAACAAAACCAAAAAGAAAAACAAAACTGCCCATGTCATAGCACCAGAAAATCGTTTGTTGGTTGCCTTGGAATTTATTACTGGTCGTGAATCCGATTTTATCAGTTTCTGTACCAAACATCACATTGATTACAAAACCCAATACCGCCAAGCCATCATTAAATTTTATGATGCACATCATCAAAACTAAAAATGGAACATGATTAGATATAGTTAGTTGCTTGATTAAATCACCATTTAATGGTACGTTAACAAGTAGTGGAATCGAAAAATAAAGCCAAGGTGAAAGACACAAATAAACCGCAATCAAAGCCCAAAATGGATACCAAAAAGATTGTGGCGGTTGCTTGTGTGGTGTTAATTTTGTTGGTTTCATGCATTGGACTTTTAACTTTTATAACCCGTAAACCGACATTGGCTACGGAAACCACGGAAAAGTTAGTGAACCCCGGAATTGGATTTTATCGTACTGCGCCATTCAAATTAACCGAAGACGGTGGGACAAATATTCCTTTGTATAAAGATTACAATTTACATCATTTGCGGATTGATTTACGCGCGTTTTCCAAGGCAAACAATGGTATTGCTGATAAAGAATTGACAGATAAAGCATTAGAAAAATTGGAAGAAAATATTCAAAAACTTTATGACAATGAAAAATGTGCGGTAGTCCGCTTTGCTTATGATAATTTTGAAGGCATCGGTAACAAAGAACCCAGTGAAGCAATGATCTTAAAACACATTGAACAAGTCAGTTCCATTCTGAATAAATATCAAACTACGATTACCGCAATTGAAGTCGGTTTGGTGGGGCAGTGGGGCGAAATGCACGATAGTGATTTAGCGAATCCTACGACTATCAGTCACTTAATGGAAAAGTTTTTGACTTGTACTCAAAATATCCCAATTTTAGTCCGTACTCCAAAAATGATTTATGATTATTTGGGCATTAAATTGGCGGATATTGACCATTACCGCATTGAAGAAAATTTAGATAAATTTCCAGAAGCATACCGATTAGGTATTTTCAACGATGGTTACCTAGGCAGTGGCAGCGATTTGGGAACTTATTCCAACCGCGAGAAAGAAATTGCTTGGCTCAGCCAACAAACCGCACACGTGCCTTACGGTGGTGAAGTAGTGTACATAGGCAGCAACATAGAAATGATTAAACTTGAAAACTGTTTAGACGAAATGCGTCAAATTCACTTGTCATATTTGAATTATGAATGGAACAACCAAGTAACACAAAAAATATGGGCAACGACATTCGCTACAAAAGCATTAAACGCAGATGCGGCACGTTACCAATTGACACGTCCACGTTCCTTAATGACGGTGCAACGTTACGTCGAAAATCGTATGGGTTACCGCTTTTTGGTGACTAACCATAATTTTAAGGCTGACAAACATCAAATAGAAATTTCCATGCATATTATCAATCTTGGTTTTGGTAATTTGAATCAGACAGCGCATGGTACGGTTATTTTACGAAATCAAGCCAACCAAACTTTTTATTATTCAGTTGCCGAATTTACGGGGCAGGGTGATTACAATTTGAAATTTGACCACGAACTGGCAGCGGGACAATACCAAGTATATTTTTGTCCGCATTTAGACGTCAAAGCAGATGGCAGCCCGTATTATACGATTGCGTTTGCTAACGACAAAATGTATGACGCAAATTTGAAAGCAAATTTAATCGGCACATTAAACATTTAATACCATGACGCCACAATTCAAATAAAATGCGTAAAATAACCACATAATGTACACGATAATCATGATTCCCGCGGCTAAATGTGATTTATAAAAACGACACGCAACAATAATTGCGGAAATGATGTTCAATTCTAACCAAATAATTGAGAAAGCTAACAAATTCAAACGGAAAAAGAACAAAGGCCACAGCAAATTAAAAAATAAATGGACTCCATACCAAATTAAATCATTGCGACGTCGTGAAACGACTTGATTGGCTTGGAATGTTAAGAATGCCGCAAAGCCAATGACGATATATAAAATTGTCCAAACCACAGGGAAAACCCAGTCAGCGGGGTACATCGGTGGCTGCAAGTAATCTTCATTCATTTTACCGCCTAACAAAGAACCGGCAACACCAACCAGTAACGTCACGCCAATAATGATTAACGCAATCATCCACGGTTTTAATTTTTTATTCTGTGGTTGCGTCCCATCCATGATATTATTCATCATATTTAATTTTTCCCCAAAGCGCATATTTTATACATTAAAAGAAACATTGTAAAATATAGCGAATTAGAGTAAAATATTACGTTGAAGAAAAACGTCAATCCATCACAATAAAAAACTATAAAAATTTTAGCCGCGGTACTATTTATACTCTTAGTTGTACTGTTCGTTTCCTTAAATGGTTTCTTTACGCGTAAAACTGCGATACCGACAGTGCCCAAAGGTGTGTGGTGGTGGGACAGTAATTTGCCAGCGGAGCAGTATTTGAGTTTTGCACAAGCACAAGGTATTAACGAAATTTATTACTGCGACAGTTCATTTAGTGCCGACACTGCAAATTTTATTGAAACAGCACGGCATTACGGTTGCAAGGTGTATTGGTTGGCGGGGGAGTATCAATGGTTGTCCGATGATTCTGGACTGATTCAATCTTTGGAACGTTATCAAAATTATCAAAGTCATAATTCTGCTGCACAATTTACTGGTATTCATCTGGATATTGAACCACATCAAAATCCCAATTTTGCTAGCGAACGTGACAAATTGTTAATCAACTTAGTCACTTTGGTAAAAAAATTAAAAAATAATTATCCGTCAATCTCGTTTGATTATGATATTCCATTTTGGCTCGACGATGAATTGAGCATTGATGGGATAACTCAGCCAGCCTATGCACACATCATTGAGACAGCCAACCGTACATTTCTTATGAGTTATCGTGACAGCGCCACCGAAATTTATCAGACAGCAGAAGAGGAAATCGTGTATGCCAAAAGCCAAAAGAAAACAATCTTTTTGGGCGTAGAAACTTATAGCACAGAAGGGGACTATGTTTCTTTCCGAGAAGAAGGCAAAAATTACATGAATGCTGAACTTGCTAAATTGCGGTCAATGATTCCCGATAATTTCGGTATCGCGATTCACCAAATTAAAACTTGGTACGACTTGAAAGATTAGTACCAAGATTGTAAGTTATCCACAGAAATCCTTATGGCGGTGTGGGAAAAATATTGATAGTTAACAAGGGTTTTACAAGCAAATACCGTTATTTTTGCTGTCCTAAAAACTTCGCAAAACAAAACTTTTGCGAAGTT
>CAZXAV010000038.1:0-7888 GCA_964638195.1 uncultured Prevotella sp.
CAGGGGTAATTTATGCCCACTTTGAAATCCAACAATTGGTGGCAAACAGCGCAAGATTCTATTTCGATGGTCTGACCATTGGTGAAGATTGGGATAAGAATGATGCTTATGAAAGCAACAGTATGCTGATTTGTCGCAAAACTTATAATAATGCGGAACAACGCATCGGGCACCTTATACCATATTGGGTTGACGACACCGAATATCAAATCAAGGCATATTTGTATGATAATGCGATTAAACACAAAAACGAAAATCCCAATTTGGTCGCGATGAACGATTTGACCGCTTATGGTGATTTCAGTTTCGGTGTCAGTAGCGATATGACAACCATGAATGGCGTTTATTACTCCGCCGAAGAGTTCAGTAGTAAAGTTACGGTTAAAGATGCTAACACTTATTATTTGTGGATTCGTTGGGGTGGCAGTGCCAATATCACTGCGGGGGAAACGATTTACCGTGTGAAGGAGGGTACTCCTTCGGAAAAACCAAATGATGACCTGCGCAAGATGCTGTGTTTCCAAGTAAAACAATTGACCGATAACAGCAGTACCGAATTGGATTTTGAAGTCATTGATTTGGCGGACACAAAAGAACACAAATACCTTTATGAATTCTTGTCGACGGGAACTACGGCAAATCTGTCGGGTCGTTACGAAGGCGTAGCACAAGCTTTGTTCAGTGCCGACAAAACACCCAGTATCACGATTAACGGCAACCTTTACAGCGAACCGTCGGTCAGTTACAAATACATGTTGACGACCGCGGCGGCGGATATTGCGCCGAGCACGGGCAAATTGGACAATAACAGCGGTTGGGTGAACTCAATCGACCAAGCTGCGATGACCGACGTGGCACAATACTATTTGTGGTTGTTGGTCACGATTGATGACAACAATGTTAAATTGCAAAAGACTTTCCGTGTCGAAAATGGTGATGGTAAAATCGTCCCGACCGAATCATTTGTCCGCATTGAACCGACTGCGATTGCCGCCATGTGGACAGGTGAACGTTTAGATGTGGTACGCAAGAGTGGACAAATCGCACCCGAAGTCGAATATGCAATGTTCAAATACGACCCCGAAAATGAAACCGAAGTCCAACTTAATGATTTAAGTGCGGATGAAATCGCCGCGGATAGTGATAAGGTGTACACCGAAAATGGTTGGAAATGGACGAAAGACGTGACGGTCAATGCGATGCGTCCGATTGATGCCGGTCTTTACAAAGTTTACTTCCGTGGGGCGCAGTACGGAAACATGTTCGTGACGCAAAGCCCAGCAGAAGATGGTTATTCGTACATTTTGGTTGAAGTCGGACAAACCACTGCGCACATCAGTGCGGCGGGGATGCCAAAAGCATTAAACGTAACCTATACGGGCAAACGCATTGATACGTTCAGTGACGGTTTTGCCCAAACTCCCAATTACAAAGTAAAAGACAACGGTGAAGTGGAAGGTAAGTCGGGTATTCCGTTGTTGTACAGTTGGGATAACAAAAATTTCTATCCTTACGACAAATTAGAGAAGCAAATTGACGCGGGTGTTTATCTGTTGTATTTCATGCCCGATACTTCTGACCCAGATTTGCAAAATGATGTGGTGGACGTCTTGACGATGACGGTTAAAATCGCGAAAGCCCCGATTAGAGTTAACACGCCATGGACCATGGAAGGTAGTAACTTAATTTACAAAGCGGATGGTTACCATTTATTCATTGATGCAGTTGATTATGCCATGGTTGACACTGCACAAAATGAACCATTGATGGATGAGTCGGGAACCAATTTGACTTATTCCAATAACCAAGGTGGTGTGCACGGCGGTAAGATGGGCATGATTTATTATGCTTTGTCTACGGGACCAACCATCTACCCAACCACGGGTGATTGGAAAACCAATTACAATGAAGTTGTGGCACAACAAACGGGTAGTTATTACATTTGGATGAAAGTTGACGAAGGGGATAACCACCTTTTCCAAGCTGCGACATGCTATAACAAAAACAGCCCAATTACGATTATTGCGGCACAACAATATGTCAACGAAGATGGTGCTAAACGCGAAATTGTCCGTTTATCAAAATCAAGTTATGAAGCGGTGCGTAATGGTGACAATTCTTATTTGCGTTATGACGGTTTAAGCAAGAACTTGCTGAAAAACTTTAATTTGCAAATCGAAGTGGCAAATCGTAACGATAACGGCGAATTGGACATTGTCGATGACCAAATTAAATATAATTTGATGCCAACTGGTGACCGCTTGGGACGTGTTTATTATGCTTTGAAGAGCAGACCCGATGCGTTCCCCAGCCTCAATGATTTCTCGCAAGACGGTTGGCAAACCAGTTGGCAAGTCTTAAACAAAACCGACGCAGGTACATATTATTTGCTGGTCATGATTGTCTTTGATGCAGACAGCAATATCGGACAAATTCAATTCTGCTTGACAACCTTGGAAACACAGGACGGCTCGGAACGTAACGAACTGCGCATTTTGCCAGCGGTTCACGGTATGATTAGTGTTTCTGGTATTTCGGGGATTACGCAAATGTACAATAATGGTCCGCAAAAAATTGCAGCGGGTAGATTGACCGTAACCATTAAAGACAGTCGTTATGACATTACGGACCAAGTTGAAGTGGATGAATATTGCTATGTTAACGTGATAAACAACAGCGGAATGGTCCCAACGATTGATTCCGCATGGACGCCTTTTGATGAAACGATGGCGAAATCGGTGGGTAAATACCAATTATACGTTTACTTGAAAGTGGTATCCGATAACATCGACAGTGATACCGAACCGTTAATCTTCCCGCTGTTCTTTAATCCAATCACGTTGGAAACCGACGACCTAAATTATTACGCTGAAATTACGCGTGCCGATGCGAACAATGTCACTATTGTGGCACCCAGTTTAGCGCAAGGTTTAATTTATAACGGACAAGATCAATGCTTAATTTGGGGACCAGCCAAAGTCGAAATGAAAAACAAGACTTATGGTGCGGAATTGGAAGGCGGAACTGGTAAGACCTATTATTACATCAGTAGTTCCAAAGATACGATTACTGGTGATAAAACTTCGCACGGCGGTGTCAAAGACAGTGATTATTCTTTGGATGGCTTGCTCAAAGAAAAACACGTTGGTACTTACTACATTTGGGTTGAATTCGATGAAGGTGTCAGTTATGTGGCAATGGATCCAATTTGCATCGGTTCAGTCACGATTGCCCAAGCAACCGACTTGAACATCGCGTTAAGCGGGGTTGGCTTTACGAAGAACACCTATAATGGTGAATTGTACACGGTCTTTACCGATCAAGTTCAACAAACATTTATTGATGGTGGAGCCCCAGTGGATCGTGCTGACATATTTGAAATTGAATATGCGTATTCGTCTGATCCACGTACTGTGCCGTCGGATAATACCTTATGGAAAACCGAAAGTGATTTGCTAAACTTAAAAGCACGCGATGCGGGTAAATATTACGTTTGGATTCGTGTCACTGGTCAAGCCAATGAATTCGGCACATACAATAACATTGCCAACTATATGAAATGTTACTGCATTAACGAAGATGCTGATTATTCAGAAATCTTCCGTGCTAACATGAATAACAGCTACATTCAAGGAGTTGTACCGCACACGGGGTTAGTTTATATTGGTAGAAATCAAACCTTGGCATCAATTGCTGATGGTGACAAATTAAAAATTGTCATGACCGATCAAGACCTATACACAGATGAATTCAACCGAGATTTGGATATCCGTTGGGCATTAGGTTCTGGCATTGATGAAACAAATCCCGATAATGTACCAGCGGAAACAGATTTCCGTATTAATCTTGCCGATGTCAGTGCCAAGAACCATGGTGAATATTACTTATGGGTTTGGGTACAAGAATGTAAAAACTTCAACGAATATAAGGCATGCTTCAAAGTAATCAACATCGACAAGGGAACAATCCACTTTACCTTACAACCAGAAGCGAACGATTTGGTTTACCTAGGCGCGGATCAAGAATTGTTTAATACACCTGCCACGATTAAGTTCTACGCGGTTGGTGATTTCTATGACCCAGAAACTCCGTATTATGCGGCGGACGAAGTCACGGTTGAATATGCTATCATTTCACGTGGTGCAGAAGATGTAAATAACGAAGCCATTGTTTGGACCAGTGATTATCAAGCAATCCAAGGTTTCCATGCTGTAAAATACAAAGTTCAATGTCGTGTCTTGGATACGGATAACTGGAATGCCGCTTACGACGATACTACGGGTGAAATTAAATCCGCAGATGCCAGTACGTTAGGTGTTGGTTTGGCTGAAAAACCGCATGAATTGACCGATTTAGTCTATAACGAGGAAGAACAAGATTTGATTGATTTCGGTAGTTTGGTGGCATTTGAAAACGGTTATGGTTCCGCACTGGAAGGTGCAAAAATTGTTTTCAATTACAAAGATTTGAATACTAAATATTCTTATTACTACGAAAATGGTCGATATGTTTGGGGTAATACTGGTAAATTACCTGGTCGAATTAACGCAGGGGATTACCATATCCAATACTATGTAACTGGAACGGATAACGGAAATTATCATGATTCTGCTGTGTATGATTTGTACATTACCATAAGTAAACGTAGTGTTTATTGGATTAACACTCCACAACCAATTTCGGGCTTGAAATATACTGGTGCTGAACAACCCGCTTTAACCCCTGGACAATTAAACGTTGGCGAAACTAATCCTTGTACAGCCAAAGGTGTGAAAGTCTTGTATTCGACATACGACCAAGGCAGTGTTAGCCGTCATTGGAAAGAAACGATTCCAGAAATTAAAGATATTGGCTTGACCTTTATTTGGTACTATGTTTGGGTTGATGATAATAACCAATTTGTTGACGAGGTGACTGGCGCTGACAACAGTCAATTGTTAGGTACTAGGTTGGTTGTTTCGCTTGAACGTTACATTTTGAGTATCCGTGACCATCCGCGAACTCAAACTTTAATGTATACTGCAAAAGAGCAAGATTTGATTATTGGTGCATCGTTATCGACTGACGGAATTGAAACATTCGGGGAGGAAAACACACCTTATTTTGAATATCGTTTAGACGGTACAACTGAATGGAAACGAATGGTTACCGCCAAAGCGGTTAAAAAAGACCCATACAAAATTTACTATCGCGTACATTACAATCCCGATATTTTCCGATTTGAAGGTAACGATGGTCAAGAAAAACCAATGGAAGTAAACGTTATAATTGATGGTACGCATATTGAAACTGATTCAGTGCGTGCGGTCTATGATGCAACAACTGGAACGATTTCGTACGATGCAACCAAACAAGTCTTGAATGAAGCAACGGGCGAAATGGAATGGGTACCGTCGTATTCGGATACTTTCATGGATGAATTTAGCCACTACATTCATTACTGGTATCGTTTGTACGATGAATATAATCCAGATACGAAATGGAAAGCATGGGAAGACGGTGGAGCCGAAATTCGCGATACCTTGGGTACTTACCAATTCAAGTTAACAATTGATGAAAGCCCCAATTGCTATTATTACTCGCAATTTGGTACTCAAATTCCGTATGCTACGTATACTGCTAAACATGATCGTGTGGTTCAAATCATCATGCCCGAAAAATCATTTACCACACCAGCTTACGTTCGCGCATGGATCGACTTTACTGGTAACATGCTTTATGATGAAGCAAAATTCCAGTTCCAAGGCCAAGTCGGAAGTGATGGTAGGTTGAACATCACTTTTGAAGACGTTGATTCAATAGGTGTCAATCGAAAGGGTGTGATTCGGGTACAAACTCTTAATGCCAAATATTATCATATCAGTGATGCCGAATTATCAAAAGATGAAAAAGTACAGAAAACATTAGGACCTAGTACAGTAAACGCAATCAAAACAGTCAATGTTGGTTTATCCAAAGCATCCGCGCCAGTGTACATCTACGAAATTTATCGCATTGAATACGCTAAAAACGCGGGTATTGGTGATTTGCCGGCGGCTGGCTGGAAATGGCACGGAATCGATTATCAGTTGGGAGAAAACAACCTTGTTAAAACGGAAAAGGGTGTCGTTTTAACCCCCGATGGTTGGAACACTACAAAGGCAGGTAATGGTAACAATTATAGCAATGGCTTCTTGTATTACCGCGAAAATGCATCGCAAAGATTCTATGCCCATTACTTAAAACCAAGTGAAAGATATTACACCATTGAATGGATTATTAGAAAAGATACACCAAATGGCACATTGAAATATACTTTGTCGCGTGATTCGGGTGTTTGGTTCAATGTTGCACAATATCAATCAACCAAACGTAACACGGGTATGCTGATTGCCGAAGGTGATGTGATTGTCTTGCCGCAAGTGACTGAAGACGAAGACCACAATTTGTTGGCGGATATCTTTGGTGGCTATGTCATGCGTTGGCATGCTGAAAACGAAGATTTGGAATACCGCGTTGGTATGACCGCGGGACGCAACATTACGTTTGTCGCGGAATTGAGTGACGATGTTGATGATTGGGTCGAATGTGTATTCTATGATGACCAAGACAATATAATTCATTCTTCGGGTAAAGTCGCGAATGGGGCGGAAGCCTACATGGCGCTGTCGGGCATGGATTCGATTACCATCAAGAGTTACCGTGACGGCTTTGATCAATGGGTCGATAATCACCGCACCGCATGGTTGGACCGCGCCTACGCGAACGAAGACAGTATTATCGCCTATAATTTGGGTACGAAAATTGTTATCGAAGAACCGACCGTGGATAACGGCAAAATTGCATGGGGTGATTACATTGCTATGATTGTGATTTTGATTTTGGGTGCTGCGTCGACCGTTGCTTCATTAACTGTTTACATTATTATGTACAAAAAACGTCACCCAGCCGCATCGAAAAATCTTAAAGAAAATACCAACGGTCAACTGGCAGTGTAATGCCGTTTTGTGAAAGGTAATTGACAAAATTCGCGTAAGTGGCTATATTGATTAAATATGATAGCACAAAAAACATACTTTGCGGACAAACAAAACACGCAACGCGAATGGTTACTGGTAGATGCGACCAATCTGCCGGTCGGACGTCTTTGCAGCCGTGTCGCGTTAATTTTACGCGGTAAACACAAACCGACTTACACACCACATTACGATGCAGGTGACTATGTGATTATTACCAACGCATCTAAGGCAATCTTTACGGGTAAAAAAATGACGGACAAATATTATTTCCGTTACAGTGGTTATGTCGGAGGGGATAAATACACCCAAGCGAAAGAAGCCATGCACAAGAATCCCGCATGGGTAATTGAACACGCAATTAAAGGGATGTTACCCAAGAATTCCTTAGGACGTGAAATGTTCAAAAAATTAAAAGTGTATAACGAAGCGGAACATCCACACGAAGCACAAAAACCGCGTAAGATTGACATTAAAGGGAAGGCAAACTAATTATGGCAGTAAAGAAGAATGCAACAGCACAAACATTAGGAACGGGACGTCGTAAATCCAGTGTGGCTCGTGTCCGTTTAATTAAGGGTACAGGTAAAGTCATTGTCAATGACAAACCCTTGGAAGAATACTTCGGTGACGGTTTCATGCGTTTAACCGTCAACCAACCATTCACTTTGTTAGACTTGAAAACCTTTGACGCGATTGTCAATGTCAATGGTGGTGGTTTAACCGGACAAGCCGGTGCCATCCGTCATGGTATTGCCCGTGCCTTGGTAAAAGAAGATGCGAACTTCAAAGCCGAATTGAAAAAAGCCGGCTTCTTAACCCGTGACCCACGTATGAAAGAACGCAAGAAATACGGCTTGAAGAAAGCACGCCGTGCGCCGCAATTCTCGAAA
>CAZXAV010000039.1:0-7797 GCA_964638195.1 uncultured Prevotella sp.
CAACACGATTACGGCTACGGCGAAGAACCCGAACGCACGGAATTGAAACGGTTGGAACTGCGCCACATCGACGATTGCCGCACCTACATCGCGGACGCGTGCCGCAGTCAACTGAACGCGTACTTCACCGATTTCTTGGTTGAATTTTACAACGGTGACAAATTTATGATTACGGTTAAAATAAAGTAATCGACACTTGGTAAATTCTCTTATATAATAAGAGTATGAAATTTATCTGCGACGGCGAAGATTTGAAGAGTGCGGTGGCAACGGTGGCGCACGGCACCAACAGCAAAACGGTGAACCCGATTTTGGAAGGCATTAAGATTGTAGCGGAAGGCAACACAGTCACATTTTTTGCGACCGATTTGGAATTATACATCCGCAAAACCATTCACGCGGACGTCAAACAAGAAGGTAGCGCGTTGTTACCGGGTCGTTTGTTCGGTGAATACATCGGCAAAATTGGCGGCGGTCAAATTACTTTCACCAGCAGTGATACTTCCGCGGTGATTGAACACGGCGAAGGCAACGACGGTAATTTCTCGTGCATGCCCGTCAACGAATACCCCGACTTGATTGATTTGGGTGTCAAACCGTTGTTTTATTTGAAAGGTGCGGATTTACGCGAAATCATTAACAAGACTACCCCGTTCACGGCGCAAGACAACGCGCGTCCCGTGTTACGTGGGGCTTTGTTTGATGTGGATATGAACAACAACACCGTGACCGCGGTGGCTTTGGATGGCTACCGTTTGGCACGCATCATTAAACCGTTGGTACGTCCGACGGGCTCGGCGAAAATCATTATCCCGTGCCGTGCGTTGGAAGAAATGCGCCGCATGTTGACCGACGACAAAGAAGAAATCGGCTTAATCGTGGAAAAGAAATTTGTGCAAATCGCGATTGGCAGCACGGTCTTTGCTTCACGTTTGATTGACGGTGACTTTGTGAATTACCGCCAAATTATCCCAACCGAATTTAATTGCAGCGTGGTGGTCGAAACGGCTCCCTTGTTGGCGGCGGTTGGTCGTGCGGGCTTGTTATCGGGTACGAACAAAATCAATTTGTTGACTTTGACCACCGCGGACAAGAGTTTGGAATTGTACGCCAACAACGAAATGGGTAAAATCAACGAACGTGTGCCCGCCAACTTGGACGGCACCAGTATCAAAATCGCGTTCAACTCCAAATACATGTTTGATGCGTTGAACACGATTACCGACGAATTTGTCAAATTGTCTTTCACTACCCCGTTAGCCCCGTGCGTGGTCACCAGTGCGAAACGCGGTGATTATTTGTTCTTAGTCTTGCCGGTGAGGTTAGGTTAATGAATTACCAAGGTTGTGCTGCCATCAACCGCAGTTTCGCGGTTTCGGAAGAAGGACTGGTCGCATGTACCGCAACACAAACGGTAGTCAAAAACTCTTTGCAACGGGCATACATTTTTACGAATTTATTTTTTTACGACATTACCGAACGTGAAGTCGAAAAATTGTGTGCTAAAATTCGCAAAGCCCACGAAATCGTGGTCGGGTCGAGTGATTTCGCCCCCGACGACGTGGACCATTTGTTTCCGTTGATTTCGGTGCGTTTTAACACCGAACTGGGCAACAATTCCTTAGACCCACTGATTAAAACCGAATTAGCCAAGATTAAACCGACCATGATGTTGGAATTAACCAAAGCCGAACTAAAACAAATCGACCAAATGCGGGTTTCGATTTGTAACACTGAAATCAACAAATTCAAACGCGCGCTGATTATTATTCAAGACAACAAAGGCAAACCGTACGAAATCGCGTTGTCGGAAAAGTACATTGCGAACTTGCCCGAACGTTGCCGCCGCTTTTTGAAACCCACGATTAAAATGTTAGCCTACATGGACGGCTTGCAATTTGCATCGTTTGAGATTTCACCCGAATACGTGATTACCTACACTTGGGCAAACGCCAGTTTCACTTTCAACGAAGAGAAACTGAAAGCAGAAATCAAAACCATCATGGCGGGCAAAGACGAAGACGACAACGCGACGCCAAACTTCTAAGTTGCAGATAAACCATTGCCGACCCGCCCCAAAACATTGTATAATGGGGTTATGCTTGATATTAACTTAATTCGCAGTAACCCGACTTGGGTGCAAGAACAATTGGCAAAACGTGGCTGCCAAGTGGATTTTTCGGCGGTGATTACCTTAGACAACACCCGCCGCAACTTGATTCAACGCAACGAAGCCCGTCGTCAAAAACGCAACGAAAACAGCGCCATGATTGCAAAACTGAAAAAAGAAGGCAAAGACGCGACCAAGCAAATTGCCGAAATGAAAGCGATTGGTGACAAGATTGCGCACGGTGACGCGGAGTTAGCCAAATTGGAACAAAAGATTTTTGACGCGTTGGCAGCCTTGCCGAACATCCCCTTGCCCGAAGTGGTCGCGGGCGGCAAAGAAAACAACCGCGTGATTGCGACTTTCGGCAAAAAGCCTAACTTTGATTTCAAATGGCAAGACCACGTGACGTTAGCCACCAATTTGGGTTTGATTGATTACGAACGCGGTGCGAAATTGAGCGGCGCCAAAACTTGGGTTTACACGGGCGCGGGTGCATTGCTGGAATGGGCACTGTTAAATTACTTTATTGATTTTCACATTGCGAACGGCTACAAATTCATTTTGCCACCCCATTTGTTAAACTGGGAAAGTGGGTACGCCGCGGGTCAATTCCCAAAATTTGTGGAAGACGTGTTTGTGACCGATTTCAACAAAGACCCGAAAAAAAGTAAATTCTTGTTGCCGACCGCGGAAACCGCGTTGCTGAACTTACACCGTGACGAAATTGTCAATGCGGCACAATTACCCTTGAAATATTTCAGTTATACCCCTTGCTACCGCAAAGAAGCCGGTTCTTACCGTACTGACGAACGCGGCATGATTCGGGGCTACCAATTCAACAAAGTCGAAATGTTTGTTTACTGCCAAGCGGCACAAAGTCCCCAATTATTTGACGAACTGTTGCGTAACGGGCAAAAATTAGTGGAAGGTTTGGGCTTGCATTTCCAAACCACCGCACTGGCAGCGGGTGACTGTTCGGCGAGTATGGCGAAGACCTGCGATTTGGAAGTTTACATTCCGTCCATGAAAGGTTACAAAGAAGTGTCTTCGGTTTCCAACGCGTGCGACTACCAAGCCCGTCGTGCCAACATCCGCACCAAAGACGCGGACGGCAAAACCGTGTTGGTACACACTTTGAACGGTTCGGGCTTAGCCACTTCGCGTTTGATTCCCGCGATTTTGGAACAAAACCAAAACCCCGACGGCAGTGTCAACATCCCGGTGGCATTGCACAAATACATGCACGGCATTACCGTCTTAAAAAAGAAATAAGGAGCATACCATGGCAAAAACTACTCATGCAGACAAAAACACCCCTACCCCCGCAACGGTCTCGATTGACACGATTATTGCGATGTGCAAAGGTCGTGGCTTTGTGTTTCCCGGTTCGGAAATTTACGACGGCTTAGCCAACACTTGGGACTACGGTCCGTTGGGTGTCGAATTGAAAAACCACATCAAACAACTGTGGTGGCGTGAATTTGTCACCACCAACGACAACAGTGTGGGTTTGGACGGCGGCATTTTAATGAACCGTAACGTCTGGGTTGCCAGCGGTCACGTCAGCGGATTTTCGGACCCGTTAATGGACTGTAAAGCCTGCCAAACGCGCAGCCGTGCCGACAAATTGATTGAAAGCCACGACGCCAACATCAACGCGGATGGTTGGACCAACGAAGCCTTGGAAACTTACATCAAAGAACATCACCTAACTTGCCCGAACTGCGGCAAGTTTGATTGGACACCGATTCGTCAATTCAACTTAATGTTTGAAACCCACCGCGGTGTCACCAAAGACAAAGCCGACCAAATTTTCTTACGTCCCGAAACCGCGCAAAGCGAATTTATCAACTTCACCAACGTGCAACGCAGTATGCGCTTGAAAGTTCCGTTCGGGATTGGTCAAATTGGGAAAGCCTTCCGTAACGAAATTACCCCCGGCAACTTCATTTTCCGTACGGTCGAATTTGAACAAATGGAACACCAACTGTTCTGTCATGCGGACGAAAGCATGGCACTGTACGAAAAATACAAACAAAAGATTTGGCACTTCATTACCGACGTGTTGGGTGTACGCGCGGAAAACTTGCGTTTCCACGACCACGAAAAATTGGTCTTTTACGCAAAAGCGGCTTGCGACATGGAATACCACTTCCCGTTCGGTTGGGGCGAATTAAATGGTACGCACCACCGCGGTGTGCACGATTTATCCAACCACCAAAACTTGTCCAAAAAATCGATGGAATACCTCGACCCCATTACCAACCAAAAATACATCCCGACCGTGATCGAAAGTTCGCAAGGTGTGGAACGACTGTTCTTGGCGATTTTGTGCGATGCTTATCACACCGAACCACTGGCGGACGGTGACACCCGGGTGGTGTTAAAATTGAACCCGAACTTAGCGCCCTACCAAATTTGCGTGTTGCCGTTGCAAAAGAAAGGCTTGACCGAAACCGCGACCAAATTGTACCGCGACTTGCAACAACACTTCACCGTGACTTACGACGACGCGGGCTCAATCGGCAAACGCTACCGCCGTCAAGACGAAATCGGTACCCCGCTGTGCTTAACGGTGGACTATGATACCTTGGAAGACCAAGCCGTGACGCTACGTGACCGCGACACCATGCAACAAACGCGGGTGAAAATCGCGGATTTGGTGACCAAAGTTACTGACATATTTACATCCTATAATAAGAAGTAAAATATTTTATGAATAAATATCATTGTGTGTGGTGGGAAAAGAGAGTATCTTAATACCATGCAAGTAAATCAACCAACAGCAAAAGATTCCACTCATCCAATCTACCCGATTTCCCGTCAACAAATCGCCCACATCGTCACTATCTTAATATGGCTTGCGGCGGCAATCATGGTCGTGGCGGTCATGGCAGTCACGGGTGTCAGTGGTTTTGACCGTAACAAAATTGTCGGCGCGTTGGTTTACGATTTGTTAGTTTTGATGCCGTTGGTGGTAATTGGCATTTTGCATACGGTGCGTTGTTGCCGTACGTCCGCCAGTCGTAAATCAATCGTTCTGATGTGGTCGGTCTTAACCGTAATTTGGTTCGTTACGGTTTGGTGTGTTAATTACCAATCACCCGACTGGGACAAGTTCTTATTGCAATGGTGTCAAGGCTACAAGGATTTGAGTTTTGCGGACGCCTTAAAAAACATCACGAACATCAGTGACTATACCCCGTTTTACAATTACTTTCTGATTTTATTTACCCGCGTGTTTAGTTTGCAAGGTTGTTTGTACGCGGTGAAATATTTATCGTTTTGGTTTTCAATCTTACTGGCAACCGTGATGGAATTGATTGTTTGCCACGTCCGCCAAACAAAATTTAGTTACTTACATTTGGTGCTGTTTTTGTTGTTGCCACCCGTCTTGTTAGAATTTACCGCGTGGGGACAATGTGACATGATTTACACCGCGTTCTGCTTGTTGGCGTTTTATTGGGCATTGAAACATCGTTCGGTGCTGTGTTTTGTCAGTTTGGGTTTGGCGTTTGCGATTAAACTGCAATTTTTGTTTATCGCACCGATTATCTTTTTAATGTTAATTATCCGCGACGGTGACGGCAAAAAATATCTGAGTTGGAAATGGTGTTGGCTGGCGCCGTTGATGTACGTGGTGAATATGTTACCGTTGTTGGTGGGGACACCGTTTATGGATTTAATTATGGTTTATTTCCGCCAAACGGACTCCTACCCCGACCTTTCGTCCAACTGTTTGAATTTTGCGATGTTGTTTAATTTTATTTCGGACAGCGGTAATCTGACGGCAACCAGAATTGCCACGTTGGTTTTGGCGGTCTTGGGGGTGGCGGTCACCGTGTGGGTGTTGGTCATGGTGTTACGTGCCCACCGCCGTCAACCGTTAACCCCAGCCGACTTAGTCCGTTACGCGTTGATTTTCGCGTTTGTCATGGTTTACAGCATGCCCAAAATGCACGACCGTTTTTACTTTGTCGCGATGGCATTGGCTTGCGTGTGGGCACTGGTACAACCCGGTTGGGGGAACATGTTAATTGCCATGTCCATCATGCTGACACAAACCATCACCGTGTTTACGTTCTTGTTTCATTGTATCATTCCCATTGAAATTGCTTACAGTTTCTTACTATTCACAGCGGGGGTCATTATCAACACGGTGGTACTAATTGCGTTGTTAAAACCTTTGGTGCGGAAAGCCTACTGTAAATTTGACGAAACGCCAATGCCACGCTAAAATAGTTTATGGCAGATTTAACAACAAACCGCATTGTGGTGATTGAAGGTCCCAGTGGTGCGGGCAAGGATACGATTATTAAGACTTTGGTCAAACAATACCCCGACCGTTTTGCGAAATTGGTGTCGGTGGCAACCCGTGCGATGCGCCCGAACGAAAGCGAAGGTAACCCCTACCATTTTGTGACCAACGACGAATTTGACCAAATGGTAGCCACGGGTGACATTTTTGAACACACGGTGCGTCACGGCGAAAAACGCGGCATGAGCGAAAAATACATCAACCAACTGTTCGCCGACCACAAGATTCCGCTGAAAGACTGCGATATCGTGGGCGTGCGTGCGTTGCAGTCGCGTTTCCCCCATGTAACGACAATTTTCATTACCGCGGACAAAGCCGAAATCGAACAACGTTTACACAAACGCGGTGACAAACCCGAAGACATCAAAGTCCGCATGGAAGACTACGACCGTTGTGTCCAAGACGCCAAATATTATGACCATGTTTTGGTCAACGATAACCTGCAAAAAACAATCGACAAAATTTTAGAAATTATCTATAATTGATGTTATGGAAAGTAACAATCAAAAGGAAATCAAAATCATCTGCACGATTGGTCCTGCGACCGAAACGGTAGAAAAAATCAAAGGATTGGCTGACGCCGGCATGAGCATTGCCCGCTGCAATTTCAGCCACGGCACCCACGAAGAACACGGTGCTAAATTCGCGAAAGTGCGCGAAGTAAACAAAAAATACAACAAGGACATCAAAATCATGTTGGATACCAAAGGACCGGATATCCGTTTACGTGACTTTGAAAACGGCGAAATCACCGTCAAGGAAGGTGACATCTTCTCGTTGTACTGCGACGAACGCGTGGGCAACCAAAAAGGTGTTTCCATTTCGCACCATGATTTGTACAAATACGTGAAAAAAGGTGACACCGTGTTAATTTGTAACGGTTTAATCGTCACCAAAGTCCAAGAAGTCAAAGGCAAAGAAATTGTCTTGAAAATCGAAGTCGGCGGCAAAATGTCGAACAAAAAGAGTATGGCTGTGCCCGGTGTGGACGTGCATTTGGAATTCTTGCGCCCCGCGGACATCGAAGATTTGAAATTCGGTGTCGAACAAAAAGTTGACATGATTGCGGCTTCGTTCGTCAACAAAGCCCAAGACATTGCCGACATGCGTAAAATCGTGGGCAACACTCCGATTATCGCAAAAATCGAAAGTGTCCAAGCCGTGCAAAACTTGGATGAAATCATTGCGGCTGCGGATGGTATCATGGTAGCGCGTGGTGACTTGGGTGTGGAATATCCGTTGGAAAAATTGCCCACCGTCCAAAAAATGATGATTAAAAAATGTAACGCGGCGAACAAATTCGTGGTCGTTGCGACCGAAATGATGTTGAACATGATGGCTAAGCCCCGCCCCAGCCGTGCGGAAACCA
>CAZXAV010000040.1:0-7739 GCA_964638195.1 uncultured Prevotella sp.
GCGAACTATTGACGAAATTGTCGACCACCACGATGTCGTAACCTTGTTCCAATAATGCCACGCAAGTGTGACTGCCGATGTAGCCCGCCCCACCCGTGACCAAAACTGTGGCTTTGGTTGTTTTCTTTACCGTTTGCTTGGTTGTTTTCATTACCAATAGTTTAATCGGCTTTGTGCTGACTGGCAAATCATATCACGCGGTTAAAGCTAAATTCCACGTTACCAACACCGCACCCAACCACGCACCACCGACCAAATCGGTCAGCCAATGATAGCCCGACATCACCCGTGCCACCATGCCCACCACCATCACGGCAATTCCGAGCACCGTCAGCACCACCCGCCACGGTCGGCTTTGGACCGCCCGCCACACCGTCAAGATTGCCAAGGGGAACACGGTGGCGAACAACAGAACGTGGGAAGACGGATAAGAAACTTCCGCCACCCCGTGCAGTAAAAGCGGACGATAATTGATCACCACAATTTGAAACAACAAATAACAACCGACCAAACCCACCAAAACCACGTCTAACATCCACCAGTGCCGTGGCAGTTGACGTAACGGTTTGGTACGGCAAGCCACTACCACTTGCCACACCAAAAGTGCGCCCACCGTTAAGAAAGCCACCACCGCCACCACGTTGGACACCACGTGCCATGCCGCGTTGACCCCAACTAAATCGCGCCACCAAAGGTTGATGGTGGCACAGCCGATGCTTTGCGTATCGAGTGCTTGTACATCAACCCAACACACCACCCACGTGTACACTACAAACAACGCGGTTAAAAAAACCGCCGCAAGATACCACCACCTTTTGACGGTTCGAGCATTGGTCACGGAATTGATCATGTGCTTAGTTTGCCTCGGTCGTGTCGGTTTCATGCGGAATGGCAGCATCGGCTGCTGCGGTGTTCGCGCGACGTTTTTTCATGACGTGCATCACGGCTTTGGCAATCACAGCAATCGCAATCAAGACCAAAAAGACCACCAACAAAATGTCGGTGATTTGCGGGAAGACTTGGCACACGAAAGTCACAATCACCCCGCACACCGCGTTACCGGCAATCACGGTCGCACAAGCCGCCCAGAAATTCAAACCTAACAACACCGCAAAACAAGTTCCCGTCCAAACCCCAGTCAACGGCACGGGGAACGCAACGAACAAGAAAATGGTCAAAATCTTCAACCACAGTCCACGACGCGCACTGGCGGTTTGGGCTTCCGCATTGACTTTGTCCGAACGTTTGGCAACATCCCCCACCACAAAATCAACAATAACTTTGAAGAATTTTTTGGTTTTTAACCAGTTGTAAATCGGACGAAATAACAACGCGACAATTGGTACGACCAACGAACTACCTAAACATGCCCACGCGAATGCTTGCCAAGTGTTCAAAGCCGATGCACCCCAAATCGTCGAACTGACCCCAAGCGGAATCGCACCCTTTAATTCGACCAAAGGTAACATCGCGATAAAGATTGTCCCTAAAATAGAATTGCCCCCAAAAATTGCGGTTAAAATTTCACCCAAAATATTTCCCCCTTATGCGTCCTTTGGTGCGCTTGCTTTAATGGCACCAAAACGACGGTCACGACTTTGGTATTCCAACAATGCCGTGTGCAAATCTTCCTTACCAAAGGCTGGCCAATGAATCTTCGGGAAATATAATTCCGCGTAAGACACTTGCCACAACATGAAATTGCTTAAACGTTGTTCCCCACTGGTACGCACCACGAAATCCAACAACGGTTGTCCCGCCGTGTACAAATATTTTTGAATCGTGGCACGGTCCACCGTTGGGGCTAAACCGTCTTTAAGCATCAAATTTACCGCGCGCACCAATTCGTCTTGACCGCTGTAATTGATGCCCAAATTCAAAATGAATTGCGTTTCGTTTTTGGTGGCTTCAATTACCCGTTCCGCGTTTTTGACCAACGCGGGTGGAAACTTGGTGTAATCACCCATGATGTTCAAACGCACGTGCGGATATTTTTTCATGAAATCATTGGCTTTCAGATAGTTGGTAAAATACTTAAACAAGTAATCGAGTTCGGCTTGGGGGCGGTTCCAATTTTCGGTCGAAAAAGCATAAATGCTGACGATGGGAATGTGATATTGATAAAAACACTCTTTAATCACGACGTCCAAATTTTTGATTCCGTGTTCGTGCCCTTTGGTGCGTGGCCAACCGCGTTCTTGCGCCCAACGCCCATTGCCATCAATAATAAAGCCAATGTGTTGGGGCAATTTTTTAAGTTCAGTCGTCATGGTTGATTTCTCCTTGTGATGTTTGTGGATTCAAGGCATCATCGTGCGTCACCGTCCCCGATTGCACAATGATTGTTTTCGCCCGAGCCATCCCCATTTGATATTGCTCTTCTGTAATATAATTATGCTTCATCAAGTAGTCGGCATAATAATATTCGCGCTGACTTTGCGCTGTGCCACTAACCGCGCTGTCGCTATGAAAGAGTACCACAAATACGGTTTTGATGACAATCATTAAATCGCCCCAAAAGGTAATTTTTTGTTGGTAAGCCAAATCTTTTTCAAAAACGTACGGCCAACCCGCCCGACTGCGACCGCCCGAGACCTGTGCCAAGCCCGTCAGCCCCGGTCGCACACGGTAGACCCCCAGTTGTTCGGTCGTGTAAAACACCGCGTCATAAACCGAGCGCGGACGTGGTCCCACAAAACTCATATCCCCGCGTAAGATGTTCCATAACTGGGGCAATTCGTCCAAACTGGTACGCCGTAAGAATTTGCCGAATTTGGTGACCCGCGCCGCATCGGGCAACAAATTGCCTTGCACATCCGTTTGTTCGGTCATACTCTTGAACTTATAAACTTTGAACACCTTGCCACCCCGCCCCGGTCGGATTTGCACGAACAACACTTTACCGTGGATTAACAGTTTGGAACACAGTGCCAAAAGCAAAAATAACGGGGACAACAAAACTAACAACAACAACGAAAACACCACGTCCAACAACCGCTTCACGCAGCATTCGTAAAAAGTTCGTTTCACTGTCCGCTTTTGCACAACAGTTCATTATAAAGGATTGCCACCGTTTCCACAAACTGTTGTCGCGGTGCGGTTAGTGTTTCCCACTTGCCGCGGCATCCAAACGGTTTAAGGCAACTAAGTTGTCACGTAAAATTTGTTCACATGTCCCGTCGGCAATTTTAATTTCCGCCGCCAACATCACATCGGAATTTAACAGCGGAATTTCCCGCACCAACCTTTGGAACACGGGATTGTCGGGTGTCAAAATTTGGTGTTGGTCGTCCGTGCCATCATTTTGGTGTAAATGCAAAACCGTAATGAATTGGTGATAATCTTTAACCAATTCAAATGCGGGGGTCAACCAATTACGGTGTCCACTGTCGTAACAAATCTTTAATAACGGGTGTTGAATGTGGGCAAAAATTTGCGGAATTTCAACCGCCGAATAAAGATTTTCTACACACAAATTGACCCCAAACGGTTCGCATGCCGCAAGCATTTTGCGTAACCGGGCAAAACCAACCGCGTTGGGTGCGGGCGGATTTTCCCCGTGTAAATGCACCACAAAGTTTTTGGTCAGTGCACCGCAAGCTTGGATTTGGCGGATGTAATCGTCGCAAACCGCATCACCGCCTGCCCCCGCCAACCAAAAATCGTTCAATTGGGGTTCGTTGTATTGGCAATGAATCATGGTCAGTTCCAATCCCAATTCACGCGCCAACTTGATTTGTTCGCGCCAAGGCAGATTTTCGTTACCGTCGTAAATGCCCGTGAAAAAAGCCTCATACCCCAACCGCTTGATGGTACGCAATTTTTCGGCGGTGTCAAAATTGCGATTAAAATAGAGATTAACCGACTTTTTCATCTTGCTTCGCTTTCGCCTTTTTCGCGTACTGCTTAATCAATGGGTCCATATCTTCGGTTACCACGGTGTCGTATTCCAACGGTTTGTGGTAAGTCTGTTCGTAACAACGGCGCCACGCTTCAAAGTTGGCATTCAACATGTATTCCGTGTTGGCGCGTTCGTCTAATTCTTTGCGGGGATAAATCGGCGGCAAAATGTGGATCGTGTAATTACCAAAATTCACGCGTCCCGCTTCGTCCAAACGTTCGGGTTTGTCTTCAATCGTAATGAACAACGGCACAATGGGTCGGCGGTATTTGGTGGCATAATAGAACGCACCGCGTTTCAACGGACGTGGTTTTTTGTATTCACGCCACATGGCTTGTTCGGGATAAATTAAAATTGGCCATTTTTTGCGTAAAAAGTATTCCATCGCGTGGTTAAATTTACGCATAATCGACAAATTCATGTTGGCAGGAATCGGCAAGTAACCCGTGTTCCGTGCAATGTCCCCCATGATACCTTTCCAGTTGTTGAAATCGGCAGCCACAAATTTGATGTCCATGCCGACCGCTGCACGCACCGCGAACGAATCAACCTTGCTGATGTGGTTACACGTGACAATGTAACCACCCGTAATGCCAAACAAGTTACCCCGCCCAACCACTTTCAAATTAGTTAATTCGCGGTTGATTTTTTTGCTGTAACGTTTGATGGCACGCATGTAAATCATGTGTTTCACACGGTCACGGTGACGGCGGCGCAAATAGTTAAACGTCTCGTCAACGGGGTCACAACCTTCGTAAGTGTTTTCGTTTTCGTCTTGGTTAAAATTGCCAACTTTTTCAAACTCTTGTTGTTTTTTTAAGGCGGCATCAAAATCTTCCACGGATTCTTTCAGCATATTCACATCAAGCATAATTTTAGTTTCCTTTTAGTGCTTCATAAATTTTCGTAACTTTGTTGTTTGCGGGCTGAGCGTTTCATGTGACACCAAGTCTTCAACCCTAACCATAGAATAAGTTTTAACCCAAATTTTGCCAACCGATTTTTATACAAATCACCACGATATTGGTAGGCAAAGTGCTTCATGCGTTGAACGGCTTCGGGATATTGCTTTTTATTTGCCAAAAATACGAAGCCGCAACAACTGAATGCCGCCCAAGCGCGTAACGTATCCCGCACCACGGGGTTGTTTTCTTGCACGCACAATTCCAATAACTTGTTGATAAAATTGATGTGCTTTTCCGAAAACTTTTGGTGCATTTCGGAACCCGGACGCCACGAATAGCAATACAATTTGTCGTTAATCCACGCGACCTTTTGACAACGGCGTAAATACTGTAAATTGAACAACAAGTCTTCCCCGAAACGCAATGTCGGGTCAAAGCGCACCGCTTCATCACCGTGCAACAAATCGGCACGGTACATTTTGTTCCATAACGAAAAACCCGTCGTGCGTTGGAACACCATGCGCGAAACCATCGTCGTCGCATCGTAAACCCGTTCGCAGTGATGCAACCGCGGCAACACCACCCGCGGGATTACGCACAGTGCGAATTTGCAAACACTCATGTCCGCCCCGTTCGCGGTCAAGGCACGGTATAGTTTTTCCACGTAACGCGGTTTCAAGCGGTCATCACTGTCCACCCAAACACAATATTTGCCGTGGCAATGGTCCAACAAAAAGTTGCGTGTTTTCGCAATGTTGGCTTCGTTCGGCTTTTGGTACAACACCACGCGTTGGTCTTGGTCGGCGTACTTTTTGGCAATCAAATAAGTGTGGTCGGTCGAACCATCGTCCACCACCACAATTTCCAAGTTACGGTACGTCTGCCGTAACACGGAACGCAAACATCGATCCAAATACTTGGCGACATTATAAGCGGGAATTAAAACACTAACTAAATCGGTTTCCACAGATCCTCCTTAATCTGGTTTACTTTGGTGAGTTTTCGCCAAGTGCTGCTGCGGTGTCTGGTGTGGAAGTTGGGTTAGGCGTGTTCTGGGGTTGATTCCGCATTAAACGGGTTTTCAACATTAACAGCCTAGGTTTATTATAACGCAAAACCATAATTGGTAAAATGTTTAATATGGCACCGACCACAGCCACGGGGAAAGTAATTGACCAAAAACCCGGAATCGGGAACAACAAAATTAAAAACGCACCCGCCACACAAACCGCATGCACAAACATGCCTTTGTTCAATTCGTAAAGGAATTTATCGACATAGGCGGGGTCGTTCGGGGCTGTCAGTTTCTTTTTGCTGAAACCACTGATACCACCCAGTTCCCACACATAATCTTTCCAACGTCCCAAACGAATCGCACGGTAGAAATTCATTTCGCGTTTACCGACGGCGTAAAGTTTGCAATCACTGTAAAGAATCCGCGGCACACACAATCCCGCCAAAATCGTCAACAAAATCACAATCAACACTTCGATGCCCGTGGCTGCCGCCGTCCAAGCCAGCGCCCCCAACAACGTCCACCCCAGTGCTAACCAATTCAGTAAAACCACCATCACCATGCTAATCAAGATGATGATTAAATACATAATCATTGATTTGACCCCGTCCCCTGCAACCAAAGATCCAACACATCGTCCAATGCCGCCGTTTGTTCTTTTTCGGTTGGCAACAAAGCATTATCAAACAAATTGTTGACGTAAATGGCTTCGGGCATCGTGTTTGCTTGCAAAGCATTGTGCATGTGCCCCAACAACGTGTCGTCCGCAACTTTGGCTTTGGGGTTCAAAAAGATTTTTGCCATGATTCCCGAGAACACATGGTACATCAACAAATCGCGGTGATAAATATGAATGTCCGCGAACGCGTAATAAGCAATCTTGCTGAATTTTTCGATGTTTGCTTGGTCCCACGCGTTGGGTTTCAAACCGGGTTGGTCTTGCATGGCTTTTTGGAATAACGGGTCGTTAATCACTGGACTGGTATAGTTTTTTGCCATGCCGTTTACCGTCGTGCGGTTTTTTGCCATTAACCAGAAAATCCAGTAAAAGAAATCAAACGCACGAATGTTCGCCATCGTGGTGGCGCGTGCGGGGAAATCACGTTGGACAATTGCTTCACGCAACGGATGATTTTTCATGAACATGTGCCACACGGTAAAATTGCTGCTGCTGTCACTGACGGTCTTGGTAATCGCGCTGGCGTTACTGCTCGGGATGTACGGCGTACAATAATAGTTATACAACACTTCGTCATGCACCACGACTTTCTGAATGTTTTTCAAATTGGCTAAGTTGAAAATTTCGTCTTCGCCCAAGCCCAACCCCAACACAAACGGTTCGGTCAAACATTCCCGACGGGTCAATTTGTTCCATGGCATACTGCACGCAAAGAAATCTTTGTAATACGTCATGAACTGGTCGGGTTGGGTTAAATCGTAAACCCCGCCCGTCAAATGTTGTTCAAAACACGGGTGGGTAAAATTGCACACGCAACGGTCCGCCCCAGTCTCTTTCAATTGGCGTAACATCGTGGACAAAGTCCGTGGGGTCGTATAGTTATCGTCCGCATCGACAAATGCCACGTATTCGCCTTTGGCATGTTTCAAGCCGTTATTCCGTGCCACCGAAACTCCACCGTGTTTAAGTGCCAACACTTGCACACGGGAATCTGCTGCGGCAAACTTACGCGCCAGTTGCAACGTATCGTCTTCACTGCCGTCGTCGACCAAAATCAATTCCAACGCGCGGTGATCTTGTTCCAAAATACTGTTAACCGCACGGAACAACGTTTTTTCACAATTATGACACGGGATAATCACCGAGATTAAATCTTTTTCCATACAGACACACTGTACCATACCCGCACCCATCCGCCAACAGTTTTACCGCCCAAAACCACCATTCAGCGTTGGCATG
>CAZXAV010000041.1:0-6616 GCA_964638195.1 uncultured Prevotella sp.
AGTGTTTTGTGCTTATACTTATACACAAAAATGGTTTGTGTCGGGCAGTAGTTAAAAAAGGAGAAAAATGAGCAATAAAAAAAGAAATTTGGGTAAAATCGCTTTGTTGACAGCAGCAATGGCAGTAACGGTGCCGACCGCCGTCATGTTATCGGCGTGTGGTGGTAACGAACACAACGAGTACACTGCTTGGTACGCTGATAATGAGGAAATGCATTGGCATGTTTGTCAGGGTGGTCAATGCACCGAACACACCTATAGTCTGGGAAAGCATGACTGGATTATTGACTCTGATAACCATGGTTGGAAATATCGATGTTCGGTCTGTGGTTTTCGGGCAAATTCAGTGGAAGGTGAGCCTATTTTGGTCATAAAAGACGCATGGGAAAAGGCGAATCATAGCAATACGTTTACCTACGAATTTTATGATGCAGAAAAGGAACAAACCAAGACTATTTCTTGTAACCGCTCCACGGGGGAAGGTTCAATTTGGACCCGCACCGCAATTAAAGGAACGGATGGCACAACCAGTTATGAAGATCGTGTGATCTTGAAAGTCTATCAAAATGCGGCTGGTGAATACATCGCTTGTAAATACAACAATGCATATAATCCCGACAACAAAAATGAAAATGCACCACGCAAATATTTATATTACAAGGTCGATGAACATTACTTTTTTGAACATGAGCAATATACGGATTTGATTAAGGAATTCGACCCGAACATGTACACGTTTGCTGGTTCAGATTTGGGAAAAGTTTTCCGTGGACTCGATTGCTATTATGATAGTGCTGTTGAATATTCGTTCAAGCAACGTGCGTACAATCTTGTTTATGATCCTGAGATTACTGTCGACGAAAAAGATGGTGTTTTGACCATAACGGTATCTAGCGCATATGAAGGTCGAGATGGAAGTTGTTCAAATTCGTCGTTTGTGTTTACCTTAGAAAATGATGTATTAACGTTGCGTTCAGAATACGATAGTAAATATTTTAGCTACGACGGAGCACATCCAGAACAACACGAAGAAATTCACGAACATCGGTTCGCACGTCAAAGCACGGGTTATGAACCAGTTGCGGTTGAAGAACCAAGTGATGCGGATGAAATTGAAACCTTGACGCCAAAAGCAGAGTTCTCGTTTTATGTGTACAAAGATGGTGCTTATCTTGATAACATACACTTTGTGTTGCCCTTTGAGTATGGTACCGTCATTGAGATTGCTGCTTATCACGAACAATTAAAAGCCATAATTGCGGAAAAAATTGAGGGTGTTACCATTGATCAGATTGAAATTACCGATAATGGTTGGAACCCTGACAAATATACTGTCAACTGGTCTGAAATGGTTGCGTACTTCTTGAAAGCCACCATTACCACTCAAAGTGACGGAGAATAATTAGTAAAAGGAGCAAAAATGAAAAATAAAAAAAGAAACATGGGGAAAATTGCGTTACTTACGGCTGCGTTAGCGGTGACCGTGCCCAGTGCCGTATTGTTATCGGCATGTGGAGATAAAGAACACACTGCCGCCGCCACATGGCAATCAAATGAGTATATGCATTGGCATGCTTGCGAAGCGAATGCGCAAGATAACCACAGTTATGGTTTGGCAGAACACGATTGGACTATCGATGGCACGCGATGTTCGGTCTGCGATTATGTGCGCGGTTCGGTGGAAGAAGTCTGTATCCAAACACTCAAAGACTTTTGGGAAAAAGAAACGGGGGGAGGTTCATACACACGCCAAATTTACGATCCAAAGGATGGAAAAACCCGCACTGTATCCTATAATTATCAATGGGAGGCGGGAGAACCTGTAACAGAAGGGGTAGTTTGGACCCGCGCCACGGTTGAAGGGGCGGATGGTACAACCAGTTACGAAGATCAAATTATCTTGAAAGTTTATCAAAATGCGGCAGGTGAATACATTGCTTGTGAATACAACGATCAATATGATCCAAACGACACAAGTGCCGATGCGCAACCACAATATTTCTATAACAAGGTCGGTAGATATTATTTTGATGAACATCTTCGTAGTTGGGAATATTCTGATTTTAGAGAAGAATATTTAGATAAATTTAGTTATGACATGGGTAAATTTAATGGTGTCAACTTAGGACAACTTTTCCATGGTTCCGCCGCCAATTTTAAGCAAAATGCCAAAGAAGTATTTTATGATGTATTTAAGATGGATGTTGAAGTTACCATCGAGTCCAAAGATGGTGTTTTTTCCGTGACAATATATGAAAAGAGAGCTGATGAAACTGATCCTAGTTCATTTGTTATGACATTGGAAAATGGTGTGTTTTCGATCAGTATGAAAGAATATTCGCCATATTTTATCGATGGAGTTCGTCCATTGAAAAATTTCATGCGTCAAACCACTGGCTATGAACCGGTTGCGATTGAGATTTAGTCACCAGTCTTGTGTAATAACTTAGTAAGTAACGGAATATCATAGGTTTCTGTTTAATCAAAAACACGGTGCAACGCCGTGTTTTTTTTGTTAATGGTTAAGCACTTGATGTTGAAAGAATGTTTTTAATGTGCTATAATCACTCTGATTAGGAGAAATTTATGCTGACAAATGAGTTAAATCACTTATTCCGTAGTGAAGAAATCAATCAAGTTTTACAGCAGATTGCCAAAACAGATGATAAGCGCATGTGTTTGAACAAAGATGTGATGAATACTTATCGCTGTTATTTTGAAAAAATCATATTGTTAAGTTTTGTTGTTGAGATTTTGCCTAATGAATTGAAAGAAATTTTTGCAGACCCCGAATCTTATTTAACCAGAAAACTTACCGCAAAATTACAAATTGAAAATGTCGCAGACCATCGCGATAAAATTGAAAAATACTTGAATGATGTTTTAGGTAACAAACAAGTTATTTTCCATGGCACAACTTCTTATATGAGAAAGTTTTTCACCAATGATTTAAGCAACTCTTACTTTAACAAAGCAGAATGTGAAACTGTTGATAACATCTATCGTAGTCATGGTATTTATAAAATCTTTGAATCAGGAATACGCGATTTTAATGAAAATAATTTTTTTATTACCAGATCTCCTAGCCGCTCTTGCTTCTATGCATTACAATCTCCAGAATATTTTGCGCGATTTGCGTCAAGGTCAGATTATTACAAGCAAGACATTTATCAATACGATCGAATCGCATATTACCGAAAAGATTATTCTGCGTGCTACAAAAATATCAAGCGCGAAATGAAAGAATTTGGTTTTAATCAACAAGAAAAACAAATTGTCTTAAAAAACTTTAGAATCATGTGGGATAACATTGTCCATAAAGACATGAAGAATATCATTTTCTTTAAGGAAATTAAAGAAAACAATCAGCAACATTTTAATCAAAACGAAAGCTTGATTGAAATGTTGTTAAAATATTTTCCTAAAGTTAATTCCAAATATGAATTCAACAAATTTAAGGATCATGTGCAAGAAATTGTTTTGCCCGACGTGAAAGTCTTTTTGAAAAGACAACAACCAATGCTTAACCAAAAATTTGTCATGGTAGACAACAAAAAATACATACCTGATTTTTATGTTGACTGTAAATATTCCAAGCATAATTACTATACTTTAAGTCATGAACAATGTCCGTTGATTCCCATTGATCAAAACGCACAACTTAATGAGCCGACAACTTTGATGACGTTAGTCAATGAAGCAAGATCCAACACTTCTCGTGCCAAACAATTCTTTAAGCAAAATTCTTTACCAAAAGTTGACGATGTCATTGCTTACTATCAACGTGAATTTGAAATGAAATTAAAAGAATTAGAACAAGCCAAAAATCTTGCTGCCCAACGCTCGATTATTAAGGATATTTGTGAAAATGTCGGATTAAAATATGTGGTGAGCCTGAAATATAATCAGTATTTCAAAGATATCAATCAATGTAACATTTACCAATATCGTAAATATTTGGGGGTAGGACTATTAGAAACTTATGAAGGGACCCCAGTTCTTACATCTGAAAAAGTCAGTAAACTGATTGAATTATATCGAAAAATTTTAAGTTCTAAAAACTTTGTTTTGAATGAAGATGTCCCACTGAAAATATTGAATAAGGAGATTGATGTTATGTATCAACCAAGTGAAACAACCAAACAAAATATTGCGGAAAGCGTTGGGCTGCCGTATGAAAAAATCATTGACATGGACGATGATGAAATTACGGCACACATTGAAAAGAAGAACGGTAAAAAGATGGGCTACGCCCAGCCGCGTGCCATGTTTGTCGGTTCGGGTGACGACAGTGTTTACCTTGACGCAGGGCGTTTGATGACGTTGGCAGATGTCGACCGTAAACTAAAAGGTAAAAAATCTAAATTTATCGGCAAAACCCAAAAAGTGTTAAAGGGCAAAACTTTGCCGCAACCCGACAACGAACGCAGCCGATAAAATCAAGGTTGATAAATCGGCGGAGTGGTGGTATAATTTTAATAGAAAAAGGAGTGAATGATGGAAAAGAAACGCACACCAAATTTTGGCAATGATAACATTTTAACCAGTCAAGTTCTGAAACGTATCAAAGCCGTGCAAACCGAGTTGCAGGTCGACGACAAAACGATGGCGAAAATTCTTGCCAAAATGCCAGAATTCTTCCAACAAGCAACCGTTCAACAACCCGATAACGAACGCAGTTTGTAAGCGCGTGGTGGTTGACAAAATTACTTGAAGTGGTAAAAAGATAGTGGTGGAACACAACAAAACCGATTTTGATTATTTGGCTTATATTGCACGGCAAGACAAAGCCGAATTTCACAATCACGTGGCAACGTCTAGCCCGTGGCAATTTTTAATTGACCATGGCGTGCAACTGCCCACTCCGCATAACATTGTCGGGATTCAAGCGTTGCTGAATTACAGCCGCACCTACATTGACCCGATTAAATTGCACCCCGAAATTTTTCGCACGCTGATTGATGGTGATTTCCAAAATTGCGTGGCAACCAACATTAAACGGGTCAACACTTCGATTGATTACAAAGTTTGTATCCGCACTTTCCACAGTGATGTGGTGGCGTTCATTGATTACTTGAAATCGTTCCAATATGACGGGTTGACCATTTTGTGGGATTTGGACATCAGTCGTGACAGTTACCAACCCGCACACCATGACGTTTTGACCGCCTTGATTAACAGCCGATTTTTTTACGGCATTGATTTGGCGGCTACCGAAAATTCCCAACCCAATGCGTTGTTCGTGGAATTTTTCCAACTGGCTGACCGTTTGGGCATGGTGACCAAAGTCCACACGGGCGAACAACTGGGTGCGGATTACGTCAAGCAATGTATCTTGGATTTTAATCCGCAACACATTCAACACGGTGTTTCCATTGTGGAAGACCCCGCCGTGATGCAACTGGCGAAAACGCGGGGCATTGTGTTTAACGTTTGCCCAACCAGTAATGTGCGCTTGGGTTACGCCAAAAGTATTCAAGCACACCCGATTAAACAAATGGTAGAATTTGGCTTGAAAGTCACCATCAACACCGACGATTTGTTGCTGTTTGACAGTGACCTCAACCAAGAATACAACGTGCTTTACCAAAACCACGTTTTATCGTTTGAACAATTGGAACAAATCCGCTTGTTTTCGCTCAGTTTGTAAACGGGAATCGGGTTGTGATTTGGTACTATTTGTGGTATGCTGATACCAATGGAACCAATGATTGAAAAACCTTCCCCGATTGATCCTAACCCGATTGCGATGATTGTCGATACCCAGTTGGGTGCGGGGAGAAAGGCTTTTCTTAATTACACAACACGTTTGTCTCGGCAACGCCGATTTTACGAAATCGACCCCAATTTGTTGCTGAGTGACCCCGACCACTTAATCAATTTCTTCACTGCGCGTCGTTATGATGCGAACTTAAATCAATATGTGCACCATAACGTCATTTTGCACCAAGACTTAACCAATCCCAAGGAAGTCGACCGCGTGGTAACCAAACTCATTGATTGCGGTTATACGGTCGGCGTGCGTGCTTTGGCAACATCCTATCTGGACAGCAAAATGTCGCAAATTGAAACTAATGATTTCCAACGCTCGGTCACACCTGCCGATTACAACATGGTGCCTTTGACGGTGAATTATTTGGAAGAAACTGGCAAATACGATTTGATTGAAATCTTCAAACGGGGCAACGAACAACGGGATTACGAACCCGAATTGGTTTATGCCAAATTTAACCCCGACACCCAAGCCCAGACACTCGCTGCGTTAGCCGATTGTGAAAACGTGTCCCACCGCAACCATAATTATCGGTTTGTCAATGCACAAGCGGCTTTGGACAAAACGCGTCGCATGGAAACCATCCGCTGTGCCGCCAGTTTACCCGCACGCATCCGTGCCGTCGAACCCAGTGCGGTGACCAACCCCGTGCTTCATGCTCATCTGACGGAATTAAAAAACCATTTTGCCGCTTATCAACAGTCGTGCAAATTGACGAAATGCGTGGTACATTCAATGGCAACCGCCAAGCAAGTTGACACTACTGACCGAACAATCTAAACGTAATTTTTCATATCACCTTATCCCGCCAACAATAAAAAAAAGTGTTGACAAAATCTGGGG
>CAZXAV010000041.1:6721-7555 GCA_964638195.1 uncultured Prevotella sp.
AAAAAAAAAAAAAAAGTATAAAAAAGGGGGGGGGGGGGGGGGGGGGTAATCTTGATATTATGAAAAAAATTCAATCAATTTTAAGTGCAATGTTGTTGTTTGTGGTTTGTGCTGTGCTGTGTGTGGGGTGCGGCTCAAACAGTGGCTCGAACAAGGGCAAAGATGATGCTCCAACCACGATGACCATTACTTTGGCGGAAGCGAAGGAAATCATTGTCAAGGCGTTGGCAATTACTGAGTTAAAACCAGCGGCTACGACCGAAACGGGTAACCGTGATTTGTTGGAAAAAATGGGTAAATTTACCTTAACCAGTGAAACCTTATCCGGAACGTTGTCTTATCAAAACGGAGATTATCAGCAATACTTATTAAGTACGGCAGTTGGAACCGCTGATGACGATTCGACTTTTGATTACTATTATGATGGTAAACATCAGTATTTACATTACGATGGTACAACGGTTCCAAAAAACAGCGTGGAAGGTATGGCAAACAAAGCAAATGGTAATGTTGGTGGCGCCCAAACGGCTATACTTGACAATATGGCGATGAAGGTAGTTTTCCAATATTTGGGCGTACTCAAAGGTTGTTTCAGTGATGAAGCGTTCGCATCTTGTTACGATGACAACGTCGAAAAAGTCGGCACCAAAGATAATTATACCTTGACCTTGAAAATGGATTATGACGCATTATTGAAATTAGTGCTTGACGAAGCAACTTATGATTCAGCCGTGGCGGCGTTGGGCGATTTAACCCAGTGGCAAGCGTTGGTTGTGCTTAGTTTTGATGGTAACCATCAAATTAACGCCGCAAAGTTGACCTTCGATGTGTGGG
>CAZXAV010000042.1:0-7460 GCA_964638195.1 uncultured Prevotella sp.
GAGCACATCACTTTTAATGATGTTGTCCCGAGTTCGAGCCTCGGGCGGATCACCAAATGAAAACAAAAATTGTGGCAGCCACTGCCAATGCTCATAAGTTGGAAGAAATGCGCACGATTTTAAGCGGTTTTGAAATTGTCAGTGCGGCAGATGTTGGTTTTCATAATGATGTGGAAGAAACGGGTAACACCTTTATGGAAAACGCCTTGTTGAAAGCACGGACGGTGTGCCACGCCACGGGCTTGCCGGCACTGGGTGACGACAGCGGTTTGTGTGTGGATGCGTTAAATGGTGCACCGGGAATTTACAGCGCCCGTTATTCGGGGCAAGGGGCGGCGGCTAATCGTCAATTATTGTTGAAGAACTTGCAAGGGCAAACGAACCGTGCGGCACATTTTAATTGTGCGGTGGCTTTGGTTTTCCCCGATGGACGCGAATACACGGCGGAAGGTCAAACGTTTGGGACGATTACTACCGAACCACAAGGTGAAAATGGCTTTGGTTATGATTGTTTGTTCCGCAGTGACGAATTAGGTAAAACGTTTGCACTGGCAACATCTGACGAAAAGAATGCCGTATCACACCGTGGACGGGCATTGCAAAATTTATTGGCTGTGATGAAAAATTAATTTTTAATTAACAAGACGAAATCAAAATCTCGGTAATAGAAATAGTGGACTTGGTGATAGTGATAGATGTCGTCAGTGTAGGGGTGATAATATTGGGAAAGGAATGCTTTGTCGGCTTCCCAATATTCCAATCGGGTGATGACAAAATCACTGGTTTGTTCGGTAATTGAAGTTTCAAAGGCTGCGTACATAGCGGGGAAGCGGTCGACCTCAAAAACGTTGCGGACAAAATAATAATTGTTGGGAACAATGCCCGCGGCGTTATAAAAGCCGTATTCCCAAATTCTATAACAAAACAAGGTGGCGGTGGTGTTGTTGGTTCGTTCGTGTTCATGAATTACATCGGCGACCACCAAAGGGGCATAGTCATTTTTGCTGCGTCCCCACTCGTAAGTTAAAATTGAAAACGGAATACTAACGAGTACACAGGCGGCGGTGATTGCAGTGAATAATAATTTGCGATAACGCGGCAAAGTTAATTTAGCACTAATCCAAACCAAAATGTCAGTAACCCCAAGCATTGCGTAAGGAATCAAACCCGAAAAATAATAGGCATTGCCACGGGCGGACCAAATGAGTAAGATTAGATTAACCAGAAATGCGGTTAGTAAAAGCTGACCACTGTGGTCGTGCCAATGACGGATGGCAAAACGGATTACTCCCCATAAGATGAAAAACAGTACGATGGGACCAATCAAACAGAAAATCCCTGCACTGGATAATATCATTAAAAAATTGGTAGTGCCATAAGCGGTTAGGTTAATGATGAAATAGACGTGGATTAAATCGTATAAGGCATGGTTAGCCGCGTAAAAGGCAATATTTGGGATAGTAACGATGATGACACCCGCTAACATCATGAGTAGGTTGGCGGTAATGGTGCGGTATTGCTTTTGGCGTAGACTGAGAATCAGCCAAATAACCATCGGGGCTAGCATGAAATAAATCAGAGTAAATTTAGCCCAAAGGATTACCCCGAAACACAGTCCAAGGCACAAAGCGCGCACCCAATTCCAAGGACGTTTTTCCAACAAAAATTCTAACCAGCACAATAAGAAATAAGCATAAATTGGCAAACAAAATTCTTCAACAGTGGTGGCACTGCGGGTGCGGCACCAACTGGTAAAGATTACCAATGCCATGACTGATACCGCGATTAGGCTGTAAAATGTGTCCAGACGTTTAGTGGCAATACGGTAAACAAAAAAGAAAAACCAACTCATGCAAACAATTTCAAGCAGTAACATCACAATGTTTGGATTTTTGAACAAACAGCAAAAAGCGGTCACAAAATAAACGATTGGTCCTTTTTGTTCAAACAAATCACGGTAGGGAATTTTGCCAGCCACAAGTCCGTGCCCCATGGTCATGAACCAGTTATAATCGTTATCGGAATTGAAAGTGTAAATCGGAGAATTAAAACCGAACAAAAAGAAAAAGACTGCGGAAATCAATAAACAAATTCCGTAAACTGCCCAAAGGCTTAAATGACGTTGCGACGGGGTAGTGGTTGCGGTCATAATGGGTACTCCTTATTATATATAATTAAATTTTACGCAGCAAAACGAAATCAGCATCAATGTATATAGGAGAATCAAGTCGACGGTAATGATAAGTGTTGGCTTCGACGTTGTCAGTATAATCCCCATTGTTGTCACATGGTTGATAATATTTTGAAATAAAATCTTTTTCGGTTTCCCAAAAAACCAGTAATGTAATTATAAAGTCGCTCGTTTGTTCTGCAACATATCTTTCATGACTGTCGTGTAATTCTGGAAGACGGTCGTAATCAAAATTGTTTTGGGCAAAATAATAATTGTTAGGAGCTTTTTTCGTAGCATTGTAGAAGCCGCAATCATTGATTTTGTAGCAGAATAATGTTGTAGTCGTATTATGATTTTTTTCGTAAGTGTGAATCACATTGGCAATCTGGATTGAGACATAAGTATCTTCATTCCGTCCCCATTCACGTGCGTTACTTGAGAAGGGAATACAAACAATCACGCAAGCAACAGTAACGATCACAAAAAGCAATTTGTGGTAACGTGAAAAATCTAATTTAGAATTGATAAATGCTAAAATGTTTACCACGCCAATGATCGCGTAGGGGAATAATCCGCCGTAATAATAAATAATGGATTTGGCAGAAAAAACCAGTAAAACGAAATTAACCAAGAAAGCAGCTAATAAAATCCAACCGCTGTAATGTTTGTAATGACGGAAGGTGAAACTAATCACGCCCCATATAATTAAAAACAAGATCAGATGGTTAATTTCAAAAAAAGTGTTATAACTTTTGGAAAGTATTTCTGGATTGGTATTGCCGTAAGTGGTGAGGTTGATGATAAAGTAAACACGGAATAAATCATCTAACGCATGATAGGCGGCATAAAAAATTATGATTGGTGCAGTAATGATTAGCACACCTGCCAACATCAATAAGAGATTGATTAGCATTGTGCGGTATTGGCGTCGGCATAGACTGAGAATGAACCAAGCCAACATTGGCACTATGATAAAATAAACTAGGGTGTATTTAACCCAAAATAATACACCAAAGCATATCCCAAGACACAGTGCACGTACCCAATTCCATTGACTTTTTTCCAACATGAATTCCAACCAACACAATAGGAAGTATGCATAAATTGGTAAACAAAATTCTTCAACAGCAGATGCGTTAATCATGCGACAGTTGCTGATGAAAATTGCCAAAGATATAATAGATACTGTGATTAAACTGCAAAACGTGTTCAAACGTTTGGATGCAATGCGGTAGGTGAAATAGAGAAACAAACTCATCGAAATGATTTCTAGTAATAGCATGATAAAATTCGGGTTTTGGAAAAGACAACAAAAACCAGTAATAAAATATATGATTGGACCTTTGTGTTCAAATAAATCACGATACGGGATTTTGCCATTAACAAATCCGCGTCCCATGGTCATAAACCAATTATAATCGATGTCTGTGTTAAAGGCGTAAATCGGCGAATTGAAACCGAACAAAAAGAAAAAGATCGCAGAAATCAATAAACAAATTCCATAAATCGCCCATGGCTTCAATGAATGGGGAAGTGGCTTTTTGTCGTTTGTTGTGTTAGTGTTAACTTCATTGGTGGATTGTGGGGTCATGTATTTACTCCTTAATGTTAGTTCAACACTTCTTCAATGATAAAGCGTGGACGGTGTTTGGTCTCGATGTAAGTCTTGCCTAGATAGAAGGCAATAATGCCCAAAGCCAATAAAACAATGCCGGTCAACCAACACATCGCGGAGAATAATGGCCACATGAAATGTAAATTGATAACGAACATTAAAACCGTTGTGGTGACAAAACCTGCCAATCCTAATAAATGTAACCAGAAGCCAACCCACCAAATCATCGTTAAAGGTTTGGAACTACATGAGGTGATGCCGTCTAATGCCAACGATAATAATTTCGATAATGGATATTTACTTTCACCCGCTTGACGTTTCGCGCGCGGGTAGGGGACTTTGGCAGTTTTGAAACCAAGTTGGGGAATCACACCACGTAAGAATAAATTGTTTTCTTGATATTGGAAGAGTGCATCTAAGGCATTCTTATCCATTAAACGGAATTCGGAATGGTCGTAAATAATTTCAACACCCATCTTCATCATCAACTTGTAAAACGCGTGGGCGGTCATTCGTTTGAACATGGTGTCTTTTTTACGGGCAGAACGCACACCGTACACAATTTCTGCGCCATTGGCATATTCGTCTAACATTTTATCAATGGCATCAATGTCATCTTGTAAATCGGCATCAATGGTAATCACAATATCAGCGGCTTCGCGTGCGACACTTAAACCAGCAAGCATAGCATTTTGTTGACCACGGTTGCGGGATAATTTTACACCAGCGAATAATGGATTAGCATTGTGTAAATCGGTAATCATTTGGTAAGTTCGGTCTTTGGAACCATCGTCAACGAACAAAATGCGACTATTATCCGCAATGCGGTTGTTCTTGATCAATGTATCCATCTTGTTTTGCAACTGTTTTGAAGTGTCTTGTAAGACCGGTTCTTCGTTATAACAAGGGACAACGAGATATAAAATTGGAGTTTTCATAATCATAGTTTGAGTATAAAGTAGTCGACATATTTCGTCAAGTTTTTACAAATGATAATGAGAGCTCTCATGGAGTGATTTTCTATTAAGGATTTAATCATTATTTTCTGAACAGTAAGACGAAATCATAATTGGTGTAATAGAAATTGGCAACGCGATGATAGTGATAGGTGCTGGTCGTGATATCACCAGTGTAGGGTTGGTAATATTGAGCAAGGAAGTCGTTTTCGTCATTCCAAGTTTTAAGTTCGGTGATTAAAAAATCACTGGTTTGTTCGGTAATATAAGTTCTGAAACCTTCGTACATTGCGGGGAATCGTTCAACAGTAAAAACGTTGTTGGCAAAATAGCGGTTATTGGGAACGATATTGGCGGCATTGTAAAAACCAAAATCCCAAATTTTATAACAGAACATGGTTGCTTGGGTGTCGTGTTCTTTTTCGTAGGTGTGTATGACTTCGGCGACCACTAAGGGGGCATAGTCATTTTTGCTGCGTCCCCATTCGTAAGTTAAAATTGAAAATGGGATACTGATGAGCACGCAAGCAAAGGTGATCGCGGTAAAAAGTAATTTGCGGTGGCGGGGTAAAGCCAATTTGGTGTTAATTAAGGCGAGAAGATCAACAACCCCTAAAATTGCATATGGGATGAGTTCGGAGTAGTAGTAGACAATGGCTTTAGCCGACCAACCCACTAAGGCTAATGTAACCAAAAAAGCAATCAATAGAATCCAACCATCGCGACTGTGCCAATGCTGTACGGAGAAACGGATAACTCCCCATAAGATTAGGAACAGTAAAATTGGTCCCATTGTAAAGAACGCACCGAAGCTTTGCAGAATTTTAAGGAAACTGTTGGTTCCGTAAGATGTCAAGTTAATGATGAAGTAAACGTGGAACAAGTCGCCTAGTGCATGATTGGCGGCATAAAAGATTAAATTGGGAAGTGTGATAATCGTCACACCCAGTAACATCATTAAAATATTGTTAACCATGATGCGGTATTGGCGTCGACGTAAACTGAAAATTAGCCAAATCATCATTGGTACAATCATGAAATAAAACATGGTGAATTTGACCCATAGAATTATTCCGAAACATAGCCCCAAGCACAAAGCGCGCACCCAATTCCAATGGCGTTTCTCTTGTAAAAATTCTAACCAACATAATAAGAAGTAAGCATAGATTGGTAATGCGAATTCTTCGGCGGTAGCGGCACTGCGTGTGCGGCACCAACTGGTAAAAATTGCCAAAGCCATAATTGATACTGCGATTAAACTGTAAAACGTGTTCAAACGTTTGGCTGCAATGCGGTACGTGAAAAAGAAGAACCAACTCATGCTAACAATCTCTAATAATAACATGACAATGTTGGGGTTCTTGAACAGACAACAAAAAGCAGTGACAAAATAAACAATGGGTCCTTTGTGCTCAAATAAATCACGGTAGGGGAGTTTGCCATTCACAAGACCGTGACCCAAGGTCATAAACCATTGATAATCGTTGTCTGAATTAAAAGTGTAAAGCGGCGAATTGAAACCGAACAGAAAAAAGAAAATCGTAGCAATCAATAAACAGATTCCGTAAACAGCCCATAAGTTTAACGGACGAGATGAATTGGTTGGTGTCGTTGTTGATGTGGTCATTGTTGTGGTTCCTTTTGTTGGTTGGTCTTTCCTTTGAATAGGAAAATTTTACGAGTGATATAATTATAGACTAGAACCACCAAAGTGAAAAAAGTTTTTACCAACCATTCGTTAATTTTTAAGATATTGTAGCCCAAGTACATACCACCTAAATTGATTAGCAACCCGCCGATTGATAACAAAGTAAATAAGATGAAACCCTTGGCGGTACGGGCGTCACCTTTTTCTTGGAAGACAAAGATAATTGAGAAGATGTAATTAAAGATTAGTCCGGCGGTAAAGCCAAACCCTGTGCCGGTAATCGTCGCGGCAGTGGATGGTTCGCCGCCGCCAATCCAAACATTATAGAAGTGGGGGTAGAGACTGGGTTCAAAACAATACAGGACGATTCCCATGACCAAATAATCAATGACGGTTGCCAAACCACCGACAATTAAGAAACGGATAATTTCGGCTAACCTTGGGTATTTGGCAGTGAAATTTTGAATCAATTTTTTCATTGTCTTATTATAAGGAAAAATTTGTCGAATGTGCAAGGAAAAAGCACCCAAAAATTGTTAAAAAAAATTTCGACAAAAAATAAAAAAACCCTTGACAGTGGAATAATAATTTTGTATATTAGCTTTACTGTTTGCGGAAAACCCGTGGGCGGTAAGTGGACATTGACAACTGCATATTGTAAGAGTAAAACAAATATCTAATGATATAAGTGTAATACGTATTTAATTTTAAACCATTAAACTACAATTACGCTGAGTTAAATTAACAAAAACTCATGCAAATTCTGTAAATTCTTAGGAATCCAAAAACATGATATATTTAAGATCAAGCTATTAAGAGCGTATAGTGGATGCCTTGGCAATTGGCGCCGACGAAGGCCGTGATTAACTGCGATAAGCCACGGGTAGGTGTAAATAACCTGTGATCCGTGGATTGCCGAATGAGGAAACTCACTTGGGGTAATGCCCAAGTATCCTGCAATGAATTCATAGTTGCAGAGAAGGGAACCTACTGAACCGAAACATCTTAGTAAGTAGAGGAAAAGAAAATAAAACAATGATTCCGTTAGTAGTGGCGAGCGAACGCGGA
>CAZXAV010000043.1:0-7424 GCA_964638195.1 uncultured Prevotella sp.
AAGCCGAAGCGCGTAAGATTGCGTTATTAACCGAAGCCGAAGGTCAACAACAAGCAATTGAAAAAATCATTGCCGCGAAACCCGACGCCGCCTATTTGACTTTACAAGGTTACGAAGCTTTGAAAGCCTTAGCCCAAGGTGAAGCAACCAAAATCATTGTGCCGAACGATTTAGCCAATGTGGCAACTTTGTTTACCACCATTAAAGAAACGGTGGCAACACCTGCGGCAACCAAAGCAACAACTACCAAAACCAAAAGCAAACAAAAATAAGCGGTAGTTGGTTATCAGTTTGTTCATGAAAGACTTGTCAATTTGCGGGCAAGTCTTTTTTTTGTTGGTGGGGTGTTTTGAAAAATCAGCCGATTGACAAATTTTGCGCGTGGGTGCATAATAAGAACTTATGGCAACAAGTCAAGAACAATTAGATCAAAATATTAAAGAAAATTGGTTAGCGAAAGTCGGGGTGCAAAAACCATATACAGTTTTTGTCTGCATTATGGCAATTATCATTTTGGGTGTCTTCGCATTTTCCAAAATGTCGGTTGATTTATTCCCGTCCATGAACTTACCTTATGCGGTGGTGGTGTTAAGCCCCAACGAAACCTACTTAATGGAACGTGTCAATGAAGCAATGGACAAGTTTAACCAAGATGCAGTGTCAATTGCTAAGGCAAACACAAAAACTGAAATGTATGAAGGATACAGAGCACAATTACCAGAAGAAATGCAAAGTTTCTTTACTTACGACATTGATGCCGATGCCGTGGCTTTGCAAACAATGATTGACGAAAACAAAGATACGACTGCCTTGTCGGTGGCTTTACAAGATGCGATTAAGCAAGGGAACATGGTAGCGGCTTCTTATGCCACCATGTTGCAATCCCAAAACTTTTTAGCCGAAGTTATCCCCAGTGCGAAAAAATTGGAAACTTTGACCGATACGGCGTTGCAAGCCTTGTCGGGTGTCAATGGTATCCAAAACACCAGCAGCAGTACGATGTTGTCGGTTGGTTTGGTTATGATTACCTTGGAATACAACAGTGATGCCACGGTGGATTTGACCGAATTGGCTTTGGCATTTGAAAACATGGCTTTGGACGATACCAGTACTTACGGCGCTAAATTCAACAAAACCATTTTGAAAATTGACCCGTCCTTGTTGCCCGTGATGTACGTAACGGTATCTTACCAAGGTACGGACGACGATGCCAAAAATCAAACTTGGTTAGAAAGCCACGTGTTGGATAAAGTTTCTACGACCGTGGGTGTGGGAACGGTTTCTTCCAATCTGGATTCCAGTGTTACTAACCAAGACGAGGCTTGGGAAGGTTCGGCTGACGGATTGGTTAAAACTTACAGCATTGCCATTCAAAAGAGCAGTAACGCGGTAACCGCCGAAGTTTGTGCGAACGTTATCGTGACTTTGGATAAAATCAAAGCGGAAAATCCCGACTTTACCTACGATGTCACCAGTAGTCAAGGCGAATACATCAACCAAACGATTGGTGCGGTGGGTGAAAACTTGGTCGTTGGCGGATTGTTGGCTTTGTTGATTTTGTTCTTGTTCTTGCGTTCAGTCAAAATGACTTTGGCAATTGGAATTTCAATTCCGTTGGCTTTGGTTGGTACTTTCGTGGCAATGTACTTCATGGGCATTAACTTGAACATCGTGTCAATGTCGGGCTTGGCTTTGGCGGTCGGGATGTTGGTGGATAACTCGGTCGTGGTCTTGGAAAACATCTTCCGTTTGCGGAACAAAGGCTTCCCACTGAAAGAGGCGTGCAGTAAGGGTGCTTCCCAAATTATGCTTGCGATGTTGGCATCGTCTTTGACCACGATTTGCGTGTTCTTCCCGATGTTCTTCTTGGAAGGCTTGATGATGCAAATCTTTACCGATTTGATTTGGGTGATTATTTTGTCACTGATGTGTTCGTTTGTGGTGGCGGTCATGTTCTTGCCGTCGATTGTGGCAACTTTCAAAATTAACCCGAAAACCCCGAAAGCAATTACGGTTGCCGCCGACAAGAAACCAACGTTCTGGCAAAAAGTGCGTTTGGGTTGGGGTAAATTTACCAACGGCGCTAACCAAGTTTTTGACAAAGTGTTGCGTTTCGCGATTAACAAAAAATGGTTGACCGTGGTGTTGGCGTTGGTGTTGTTCGTTGGTTCGGCTTTGTTGTTATTGGTGAATGGTTTCATTTTAATGCCGTCGACCGACGAAGGCACGTTGACCGTTTCGGCAACTTTAAGTCATGACGGACAACAAGTTGTTGCCGCCGACAAAAAAGATTTGTTGGCACAACCATTATACGACGAAGTGACTAAAATCTTGGGCAACGACATTGAAAAGTGCGTGGTCGAATATGATTCAGGTTCTAGCATTTTGTCTAGCGGGGCACAAGTGTCGTTGGAAATTAAATTGAAAGACAAACGCAGTTTAACGACCGACCAAGCCAGTGAGAAAATTTTCAAGGCTTTGCAAAATTACGATAGTGTTTATTTTGATGACATTGAAGTTACGGCATCTTCGATGACCAGTAGTATGATGTCGAATGAAGTGTCGGTGACTTTGGCGGTGGATGCCAGTGCCACCGAAGACCAATTGGCTTACGAAGTTGCTTGCGGTGTTTTGGATGATTTCAATGCCGCACTTGAAGCCAAGTTCGCCAATAAAATGGACGAACTGGGAATTCGTGCGGTGGTGTATGACCAAAACAAAGGCATTAAAATTGTCAAGAGTAATGGTAAATACGCGGCAACGGTTTCGATTAAAGCCAACCCCAGTGCGGATACCAACAAAATTCAATCTGAATTAAATCAATATTTGGATGAATTGATGCACAACGACCAATTCAAAGACCAATCAATTAGCATTTTGGACAATGGTTTGGAAGGCGAAATGGCGGATACTTATTCGTCCATGGGCATGGCATTGTTGGTTGGTTTCTTGTTGATTTATTTAGTCATGGTCGCAATTTTCCAATCATTCTTGATGCCGTTTATCATTTTGATTTGCGTGCCGTTGGGCTTCACTGGTGCCTTCTTGTTGTTAGCAATGTGCGGTATGCCGTTGTCAATCCCCGCTTTGATTGGTTTCTTAATCTTGATGGGTGTGGTAATCAACAATGGTATCTTGGCGGTCGACTATACGAACCAAGCACGTCGTGATGGCTTGTCCGTGAAAGAAGCCTTGGTGTCCGCGATGCATACTCGTATCCGCCCGATTTTCATGACGGCTTTGACCACAATCTTAGCCATGGTGCCGATGGCTTTCGGTTGGTCAATCTTCAACCAAGGTGGCAGCAGTGCTATCATGCAACCATTAGCCGTGGTTTCAATTGGTGGTTTGCTGTTCGGTACGGTCACCACGTTAATTGTGGTACCGGCATTCTATGCGATTTTCTGCCATGATAAAAAAGTCAAAGTTAATGTTGAAGAAACAGTCAAAGCTTCGCCCGACGCAGCCGAGGTTGCTCCCGAAGCGGTAGAACCAGCACCAGTTAAACCCGTTAAGACCGTTAAAGTTGCGAAAGCCAAGAAATAAGTTGTCAAAATAGCCGTTTCAAGTTATGTTGTGAATATATGAAATGGGTATGGCTGTTTTTAGGGATTGCCGGTTTGGGGCTGCTGTGGCTGTTAATCTTGGGAGTAGAAAAACTGGCGGAACGTTTGAAAGTGCATGACGAAACCCGCCGTGTGACCGCAAAACGTATTGCGGAACGAACTGCCGAAGCGGAAGCCGCTTTTATCGAAAAAGAATATGCCAAAGCCAGTGCGAAAGACTTTATCGAAAATGTTGATGCCCGTGACAAAGACAATCCCGCAACCGCGGCAGCAATGTCAGAAGCCATCAACACTTTGTCTTCGGATGAATTGGTGCAATCGGTAGCGAACCGCGTGTTTGGTTTGCCCGAAGGTACGGACAGCATTACCGCTAAGCAATCTGCGTTTGACAATCTCCACTCCAAAACCGTGGTGGCGAAGGGTGACGGGGTAACTCCGGTCAAAGTTAAACCATCCAGTAAATCGGCATTAAGTAAGTCTGAACAAAAAATGTTGAAAAAAATTAAGCAAGGGGATTGACTTTTTACCCCCGTTTGGGGTATCATTATACTCGAAAGGGGAAAAGAAAATGAAAAAAATCAATTTATTTATTAGCGCTTTGATGATTTGCTTGGCAATCTTGGTGGCATGTGGTGCGACCGTGCCGGCATTACAATTCCAAGCGCAAGCCATGGCGGTACGTACTGCCAGTAACAGTGATGGTGATTTGAAAGGAATCGACTTGTTCGACAGCGAAGGACGTTATGCCGTCAGCCAAGCGGACTTAGCGGTGGGTACCGTCGTTAAATTCTTTGGTCATGATTGGTACGTTGTTTATGTGAACGAAGCGGAAAAAGTGGCAACTTTCTGGATGACGGATCCGTATGGCGAAGCCCAAGTATTTAATGCAACCACCCGTTCGGGACATGGTCTTTTCAAAGATGGTACTAACATTTGGTTAAATGGTTACACCCAAAACTATTGGGAAAATGCCGCCAATGATCAAGGACCACAATATTTAGGTCAAAGTCAAATTCGTGAATATTTATCCACTCAAGCCACGGCTATGATTGAAAACAATGATTATGCATCCTATAAAGCCAAAGTGGTCAGTGGTTGTGTTGAAGGTTCAAACGAAAGCAATAATGATGCAAACAAAAAAATCCCATTCTTGGCATACAGTGATGAATCAATTGACCAAGTTGAAGAATTGGTGGAAGCAACGAATGAATTAACGGCTTACTATCATTTGGGTGATAACGAACGTTTGTGGTTGCCTTCGGTTAAAGAAATTGACCAAATTTGGAACTTGCCAAATAGCATGTTGGGTTGGACCGAAACGACGATTTCAAATCGTGCTTGGTTGCGTACACCTGATTTTATCAACAATGGTGACACCATGAAAGGTGAAAGTTGTTACGCAATGGCGGTTTGTTCGGATCAACAAGGCACCACCAGAGACAGTTATTTTGTTGCCAGAGCCGTGAAACAAGTAGCGGGTGTTCGTCCTGCTATTCACATGAGCATCGAAAATATTGACGACGAATACCAAGCACATTTGGATGCCGTAAATAACGGCGGCAAGGGTGGTTGGTTCAACGACGATTGGTTGAAAGCATTGTTCATCGTAGTTTGTATCTTGGGTCTGGTTGGTGTTGGTTTGGTGATTATCGCGGTTATCTTGAAAGCACGTAAAAACAAAGCCGAAGCACAACAAGCCTAATTGCACTAAGCGCAAATCAAACAACTCCGTAAGGGGTTGTTTTTTTGTGCCTAAAATTACGTTTTAATTCGGGCTTAATCGTGGTATAATGCCAAGTATGATTCAAGTAGTCAATGTATCTTTGCAATACGGAAAACGGGTTTTATTCAAAGACGTCAATTTGAAGTTTTTACCGGGGGAATGTTACGGGATTATTGGTGCCAACGGCGCAGGTAAATCAACGTTCTTGAAAATTTTGTCGGGCGAAATTACCCCGAACAAAGGGGAAGTGGTGGTTGGCAAAAACCAACGCATTTCGACTTTGGCGCAAAACCAAAACGCGTTCGATGATTTGTCCGTCATTAACACCGTGATTGGTGGTCACCAACGTTTGGCAGAAATCGTGGCTTTGAAAGAAAAGTATTACGCCTTGCCCGAAATGACGGAAGAACAAGGCAACGAATTGGGTGCATTGGAAGCCGAATTTGCCGAATTAGACGGTTGGGATGCCGACAGTAACGCCCGCATTATGTTGTCGGGGTTGGGTGTCAGTGAAGAATTCCACGACCAACAAATGAAAGACTTGGATGCGAAAATCAAGGTTAAAGTTTTGTTGGCACGGGCATTGTTCGGTAATCCCGACATTTTGATTTTGGACGAACCGACCAACAACTTGGATTTGGCGGGTACGCACTGGTTGGAAGAATTCTTGTTGGAATTCAAAAACATTACGATTATCGTGTCGCACAACCGCCATTTCTTGAACCAAGTTTGTACTCACATTTGTGACGTAGACTTTAACCAAATCAACATGTTTGTGGGGAACTATGATTTCTGGTACGAAACCAGTCAGTTGTTATTGAAACAACAAAAAGAAGCCAACAAAAAAGCCGAAGCCCGCGCGCAAGAATTGAAGGACTTTATTGCGCGGTTCTCCGCGAATGCTAGTAAATCACGTCAAGCCACTAGCCGTAAAAAGGAATTGGAAAAATTGACGATTGAAGACATTAAACCGTCGTCGCGTAAATATCCGTACATCAACTTTGAATGTGCACGTGAACCGGGAAACGAAATCTTGGCGGTCGAAAATTTGACGGTTAATGGTTATTTCCGCAATGTCTCGTTCCGTGTGAACAAAGGCGAAAAAATCGCGTTCTTAACCGACAAAAGTGTTCGCATGGACAAACTGTTCAACTGTATCATGGGCATTGAAAAAGCCGATAGCGGTACAGTTACTATCGGCAAGACCATCACGACTTCGTATTTACCCGCGGATTACCGCAATTATTTTGAAGGTGTGAATTTGAATTTGTTGGATTGGCTGAAACAATATTCCCAAGATACCAACGAAACGTTTATCCGCAGTTGGTTAGGGCGCATGTTGTTTTCGGGCGAAGAAGCCTTGAAAAAAGCCAATGTTTTGTCGGGTGGGGAACGGGTGCGTTGTATGTTAGCCAAGACCATGTTGGAACAAGGCAACATGTTGATTTTGAACGAACCCACCAATCACTTGGATTTGGAAAGTATTACCGCCTTAAACCAAGGTATGATTCGCAGCAAAGCCGTGATGTTGTTTTACACCAGTGACGAAGAAATCATTGATACGGTGGCGACCCGCGTGATTGAAATTACCGCGGACAAAATGCACGACCGTGTTTTGGTGAAATAATTAGTTCGCACTTTCGCTGTTGCCGTGGTTGATCGACGGCAACGGTTGTACTTCGTGTTGTTTATCCGAAACTGGGTTACGACGGTGAGCCCGTCGTTTCTCGTGTCCGCGGTGAGCGTTTGTGTGCGGTTTCGGGGTATGGTCTTCATCATCCCGAATTTCCACTTCTTCGGGGCGGGCTTCCAAAGTCATCGGGGTATAGTAACTGGCACCATCGGGCAACATTTCGCCAACGACGGGACAGTCATCCATGGTGGCTACCACTTGGGTGGCTTGAGTTTGCAAAGTGTGTAATTCGTGTTTTAATTGTTGGTTATGTAGCGCCGTGGCACCCAACAGTGTGCCGGTGACGGCTACGGCAAGTGCCATAACCGACGTTGTTATGCCGAACAACACTTTGCGACTGCGTTGCCCACGAATTTGGTTGTCCGCAGTACGGTTGGGATTTTCGACCACGACGTTTCCTTGGTAATTTCTTTGGTGAGATTGAGTTGTAAATGATTGCATT
>CAZXAV010000044.1:0-7411 GCA_964638195.1 uncultured Prevotella sp.
AATGAAAAAAGCGATTTGACACTTTTGAACCGTAGTCAGTTAAGTGTCACGGGGTTCAAAAAAAGCAAAATCAGTGATCCCGAACAAGTTTTGTTGATTTTGCAGCACGATGCGTTGGTGATTGGCGGGGCAACCTTGTTTGTGGTTTCCGCCAGTATCCAAACGGGCGAAGTTGCGATTGGTGGGTTGGTTAAGTCGTTGAAATACACGGGTGTCACCGACAAACGCAAATTTTCGTTCAAAAATATGTTCCATTAAGCATAGCCATAGGTGTGCTTGTAATGATGACCAACACGGCGGTGGTGCAAATTTTGCAGTTTTTGGTGCTGGTGTTTTTTGTGTGGGTCGTGGTCGCGGCTTGTGGGGCACGGGTGCATTTGCCTAAAACCAAATGCGAACCGTTGTTGGATATTTTGTTGGTGGTGGTGCTGTTAATCTATGCCGTAGTATTGAAAATAATTTTCTCGACATAATTCGCAAAGTTGGTTATAATTCTATCAGAACATGGGGATGACAACACTACTTTTGGATGTCTATGACGGCAAGCAATTCGTCAAGGATTTGCTGTGGTACATTTATGTCATCATGGCGGTTGCCGAAGTTTTGATGGTTTTGTACGCCGTGTACATTGCTTATTTGTTTATGACGGCATCCGATGACGGGAAACGGCGTGCCGCCAAAGACCGTTTGTGGAAAGTGTTGTCGTCGTGTTTAATCATTGTGGCGTTGGTGTCCGTAATGACAACACTGGACATCAGTTTGGGTGATGGGAAAAAAAACAAAGAAACTGGCGGTTTGGAAGACATTGAAAGCACGGAGGGTAGGTTAATTACGTATACTGCGACTGAGCGAAGTCTGAATTATGATTCAAGGAATGCTGCCACTAATGCAAATTCATCGGGAACAATAAAAACTATTACGTTAAGTGTTACATTTCGTGCGGACCAAATTTTTCCTTCTGGGTCGTCGGCGAGCATGGCACGGGGTATCAGAAATTTTATACCGAATACTATCACAGACCAAAATGCCAACGCGATTATGGGACCCAGTGGCTTCCCTAAGACCCGGACAACTGGTTTAGGTGATCCGCAAATCGGAATTGAATTCACTCAGGGTAGTTCTGGTGGTGTTCAAACACTACAACTCCGGTATACTTATACAACTGGCAATTTTCCAGTTTCGTTCCCGTGTTATAAAGATGAGCATGGAAAGTTTTATATCACCGTCCGCATTTCTTTTGCACTAATGGACGGCGGAACTGGAGAAGTGGCGGTAAAGGTTCCATGCGACCAGACAAGTGGTACTAATTCTACTTATTTTAATTTTGTGGAAGGTTAAGGCGGTTACCGCGTAACATCGTTTGACGATAAAAGTGGGGTATGGTAAAATAGAATATGGAAAAAATGAATGAAAACAAATTAGAAACCGAAATTTGTGCGGCAATTGCCAAACAATTACGTAAACCCGTGGCGGAAGTTACGCCCGCCAAAAAATTAAAGGAAGATTTGAACGCGGACAGTTTGGATTTGGTCGAATTGATGATGAATTTGGAAGAACAATATCACATCACGATTGCGGATGACGATTTGGTCAAAATGCAAACGATCGGTGACGTGGTGGCTTACATCGCGAAAGTCATGAAATAATCACCACGGCACGCGGCATATGGATAGATGTGTCGGTTGCGTGCGCCTTTGTTTGGTTGATATTGGGCATTGGGTTGTTGGGACTCGGTGCCTTTTTTGTTTGGCGGTGGGTCGGTTGCCGTGGTGGTGCGTGGGCGGTGTTTGCCGCCGTGTTGCCCGTGACGGCGGTGGTAAGCATTGCCGTGTTGGCGGGACAAACCGAAATGGCGGTCGGCATGTTATGGGGCACGGTTGCCGTTAATTTGGCGTTCATGGGCATTTTGCATTGTTTTGCTTCCACGCGACCAACGGGGTGCAGTCATTGCTTATGGTTAGCCTTTGGTTTGGGGGCATGCATGGTGGCGGGACACCGTGGTGGTTTTGGCATGTTCAGCGGTTGGGGCTTGGTCGTGGTGGGGTTGATTGCGTTTTGGCAACGGTTGCACCAACGGACGGCGGACAAAACGGAGCAAGTACCGTGGGTGTGGTGGCAAGGGCTTGTGTTGGCGGGGGCGGTGCTCGGTGTTTTAATTGGTGCGTGGTTAATGGTTGGGCAAGTGGCGGTGGTCGGTGCGGTGATGGGCATGCCGCCCAGTATCTTCGGGGCGGTGGTGATGTCACCATTGGTCGCGGTGGTGGGTTGGACGGCTTTACGACGGCACGCAACCGCCAATTTGTGGCACGGGTGGGCGTGGTCGAATGTGGCGCTGTCCACCGTGGTGTTAGGGTTGGTGGTGGTGCTGTCGGGTGGGTTGCATTTGACCCAAAGCATGGTGTTGGTGACTTTGCCGTGGGTGACGGGCATGGTGGCGCTGTCGGTGGTGGCGGCGTACATACCAAACAAAACCGCCCGTTATTGGGGCGGCTTGGTGGCGGTCATGTACGTGGCGTATCTGATTAGTTTATTTTGCTAAGGTACTGTGCCAAAGCGGTGACGTTGTTCAAAGCAAAATCGGTTTGTTCGCCCGTGGTTAAATTTTTCACACGCAATTTGCCGTTGCTGATTTCGTCCGCACCAATCACGGTCGCACACGCAATTTGGGTCGCGGCGGCGTATTCCATGGCTTTCCCGACTTTGGGCTTGGCGGTCCACAGCATGGTGGGGATACCGAGCGCACGTAATTGGTTGGCAATGCCGTGACATTGGGGGACGGTGTCCATCGGTACAATCAACAATTTAATCGGGTTGGAAGCGTTGGGGGCGGACAGTACCGCGGTAATCGGTTCTAAGCCGAACGACATGCCGACCGCGGGGTAAGCCACACCCGAACCAACAAAGTTCGTAATGATTTGGTCGTAACGTCCGCCGCCGCCGAGTGAAGAAGTGTATTGACCTTTGCCGTCAAAGACTTCCCACACCACGCCCGTGTAAACGTTTAAGCCACGGGCTAACGACGGGGTAAACACACAGTATTGTGCCAAGTTCAACGCGGTTAATTGCGACCACAGTTCTTTGATTTCGGCAATGCCCGTGTTGTTCGGCAGCAGATGTTCCAAACTGGGCAAGTCCAACATCACGGTATCCAGTAATTGTGTGGCTTGGTTCGCGGCTAAATATTTCCCCAGTTCGGTTAAAGTTTCGGCACGGGTAATTTTTTTGATTTTATCCAACACGCCGATAATCGCATCGTGGTGGTCGGTTACACCCAAGTGTTGCAACAGACCCGTCAAAATTTGGCGGTGTCCGATTTGAATTTGCGGGGTAATGCCGAGTTGCAAGTAGCAAGTGATGGCAAGTTCCAATAATTCGATTTCAATCGCACGACTGCCGTCACCGACCACGTCCACGTCGCATTGGATAAATTCGCGTAAACGTCCCGCCTTCACGGGACCATTGCGGAAGACTTTACCGATTTCGTAACGTTTGAACGGCAATTTCAAACTGCGGTTCAAAGCAATGTATTTACAAAACGGTACGGTCAAATCGAAACGCAAACCCAAGTCGCGTGCACCTTGGTCGGACAAAGAATAAATTTCTTTGACGATTTCGGCTTGTTCACCGTATTTGTAGGTCAGTAAATCGCGGTAGTTCAACATGGCGGTATCCAACGGTTGGAAGCCATACAATTCAAAATTGCGACGTAAAAGGTCGGTGATGTGGTTACGCAAGGTCATGACTTTGGGGTCAAAGTCGGTGACACCTTTCAAATTACGAATTACCATTTTCGCTCCTTAATTTCGTTAATGTCGAGTTTCTTATATAAGACACTGATGTCACCCAATTTGTCGGTTGCCAATTCCGTGGCTAACCATGATTGGACTTTGGCAGTGCCGTAAGGGATAAAGTATTTTAACATGTCGGTAGCAGCACGAATGATGGTGACGCATTCGGCAATGGTTTGTGGGTCTAAGGTTTTCCACGGGGTATGGTCGTTGAACCATTTGTTGCCAAACGCGACCAAGGTCATTGCGGTTGCCAAGGCTTTACTGCACAAACCCGCTTCGACTTGGGCGTTAAATTCGGTGCGCGTGCTGTCGATGGTTTGGGTAATGGTGGGGTTGGGGCGCATCAAGGGAATTTGACCATCAAATTTGCTTTTAATGAAACTTAATGTGCGGTTGACCAAATTGCCGTAGTTATCAATCAATTCGCCGTTGACCGTGTAGACAAAATCTTCAAACGAGAAGTTGGCGTCTTTTTTGTCGTTGGTGTTCCGCAAGAAGTAGTAGCGAATCATATCTACGTCAAAATTGTCAATCAGTTGGCGGGCGCTGATGTAATTGCCCGTGGACTTGGAAATCTTTTTGCCGTTCATGGTCAAGTATTCACTGCTGATAATGCAATCGGGCAAGTGCCATTGGTGTTTGTTTTCCGCCAACAACAGACCCGGCAAAATCACGCTGTGGAACGGGATGTTGTCTTTCGCGTGGACGTAGTAGTGACGTTTCTTGGTTTTGGTGTCGTCCAATAAGAAGTCTTGCCAATCGGGTTTAACGGCTTGGGTCGCGGACAGATAGCCCAACACGTTTTCCGCCCAGATGTAAACGCGTTTGTCGGTCGTGTCACCCAACAACTTGGCGGCATTGGCGGGCAAGGGGACACCCCAAGTAATGTTACGGGTAATCGCACGGTCGACCAAACCTTCGTGCAAATATTTGTTGGTCATGCCGACGGCGTTGTTCGTCCATTGTTTTTGTTTGCTGTTTAAGTTGGCTTCAATCGCGGGTTGGAAACGGCTTAAACGCAAATAAATTTGTTTGGTGTCGCGCATTTCGGGGGTCGCACCGCACAGTTTGCATTTGGGGTCTTGCAAATCTTCGGGTTCTAAAATTTTGCCGCAGTGGTCGCAGGAGTCACCTTTGGCATGGTTACCGCAGTGCGGGCAAGTGCCTTCGACGTAGCGGTCGGGCAAATATTGTTGACAGTGAGTGCAATATAATTGCGGTACGGTTTTGACAAACACGTTATCGGTGTCGTAGAGGTCACCGTGAAAGTTGGCGGCAAATGTTTGGTGGGCGGGGTTCAAGGTCGCGGTGTAGTTATCGAAAGTGAAACCCAAGTCGGTGAAGTCGCGTTTGTGGCTGGCAGAATATTTTTCTGCGATTTGGTTCGGGGTCAAGTTTTCGGCTTTCGCGGTCACCAAAATTGGCGTACCGAAACAGTCACTGCCGCTGACAAAACTGACCGCCGCACCGTGGTCGCGGTAGTAGCGGGCAAGCACATCGGCGGGCAAGGACGATGCGATGTGTCCCAAATGTAAATGACCGTTCGCGTACGGCCATGACAGTCCAATTAAAACATTTAATCTCATTGGGCAATGGTAACATATTTTTGCCGAAACTACAATTACAATCTTGGCGGTTGGGGAGGTGCGGTCGGATTATTGACAAAATATTTGCACCGTAATAATATGATAGTGTTAGAAAACTTCAAGGAGGTAAATTATGCCTAGTGGACGTGGAGGAAGCGGCGGACATTTCGGTGGTGGTTCGTTCGGTGGTTCGCGCGGGGGTGGACATTTTGGTGGCTCACGGGGCAGTTCATTCAGTGGACCCAGTTTCCATTGGCACGGCTGGCACCATCCGCACGTGATGTTCTTTTTCGGTCGACCCGTCTATATGAGTGCGGGACGAACTGGGGCAAGTTCGATTTTGGGCGTGTTCATTGTGCTTGCGATTATTGCTGCGGTCTTTTTAGGCATCGGTTGGTCCAGTTACAATGAAGACTTGGATGTGATTCGTGCCGATTATGCGTATTATTACAACATGGCAGCGGAAGCCGCTGAAAATGAAGAGTACCAAGAATGGGCAACGGTTGATCGCATTGAAGCCTATGATCTCGGCAGTGGTAAGTATTGTATCTATTATCACTTCTATACGAGTTCGGGTTACAAAGTTGACGGATTTTCCTTTTATGTTTACAGCCATGCGGATGCCACCAATTTGAAAAAAGACGGGGAAGTATTATTGGCTTTGGACACCCCGAATGATGCGATTGTTGCCACGACGGATTCGATTCCGTTGGATTACATGAATACAAGTTTGGAAGACGATGCTGAATATTTGGATTATTTGTCCACCCGTGATGGTTTCCGCAAGGCAACTTACATTGCCATTGGTATTACCGCGGCATTGATTGTGGTTGCGGTGTTAATTCCGTTGACCGCGAAAAAAGCAACCGCGGAACAAATTGCCGAAAACAAAAAGGGTGACAGTTCTAATTCGACATCAACAACCACGGACAGCCAAGACACGAAAGACGTCGGGGTTTGGCGTTGCCGTTACTGCAATATGTTGAATGATGGCAGCAAGCATCATTGTGATGGTTGCGGGGCGCAACGACAAAATTGATTTGCTAGAAAAGTAGTAGTCGGGTAATATTAAGCATATGGCATTCAATATTGATCAATGGTTACAAGATAACACAGTCGATTTACAAGGTCGCGTGGTAGCAATTGCCGGTGCAACGGGTGGCTTGGGCAGTAAAGTTACGCGCTACTTATTAAAAACCAATGCCAAAATCATCATGTTAGACCGTAACGTCGACAAGATGAATGCGTTAATTAAAGAATTAACCGCAGAATTTCCCACGGCGGAAATTGATACCGTGCAAATTGATTTAAGCCAAATGAAATCGGTTAACGCGGCGGTCAAACAGTTAATCAACCGACGCATTGATTTCTTGGTCTTAAACGCGGGGGTGTATAACGTCCCGTTGGACAAAGGCGAGTTGGGTTATAACAATGTTTTCCAAATCAATTTTGTCAGTCAATATTATTTAGCCAAACAACTGTTGCCCGCCTTGCAACGTACCAAAGGTAAAGTGGTGGCGGTCACCAGTATTGCGCACTCTTATGCCCAGTTAGACGAAAACGACCTGGATTACACCAACCACAAAAAAGGTACTAAGGTCTACGGCAATTCCAAACGTTTCTTGACGTTCGCGTTGTCCGAGTTGTTTAAGGACCGCGATGACGTGCGTTTGACATTGGTGCATCCGGGGGTAACTTTGACCCCGATGACCAACGCCAAGAACAATAAGTTTATCGGTATCACGATGAAGATGTTCTTCCCGAAAGCCGAAGTCGCGGCATTAAACATCGTACGTGGGCTGTTTGTGGACATCAGTTATGACGAGTGGGTCGGACCCAAAACCGCAAACATCTGGGGTAAGCCAACCGTATCCAAATTGCCGACGGCAACCGCGGAAGAACGTGCCAAAATGTTCAACATTGCGGAGAACATTTACAAGACACTGCAAGTGGCAAGCATGCACGAATAATCCCGTGCGGGGCGTAACTTTTTTCTAAAAAACCCTTGACAATGAATCTTCACTGTGATAGATT
>CAZXAV010000045.1:0-7192 GCA_964638195.1 uncultured Prevotella sp.
CACCCCAACAAGGCTTGGGCATGGAACGCTAAGCGATTACTGCATCAAGATTTTGGCTAAATCATTTTTTGGGGTGCTTTAATTTTTCAATATCATTACCAACAATGGCTTCAAGATTATCAAAAATTTGTTTTTCGCTCCAATTCCACCATTGAATGGTTTCAAGTACTTTAATGGTATCATCATCAAATCTTTTTTTAATCACGCGACACGGGTTACCAACCGCCACCGTATAGGCAGGTATGTCACTGGCAACCACCGCATTAGCACCGATAATTGCCCCATCACCAATTTTAACACCCGGCAAAATTGTTACGTTTTGTCCAATCCAAACATCATTGCCAACAACTGTATCACCTTTGATAGGCAGGGTATCCAGATTCGGTGTAACCTTTTCCCAGCCATGACCAAAAATGTTGAACGGATAGGTTGAGAATCCGTTCATTTTATGATTGGCACCATTCATGATAAATTCAATACCACTAGCAAGGCTACAAAACTTACCAATCACTAATCGGTCACCAATAAAATCATAATGATGAGTTACATGGTTCTCAAATTTGTCAGCACCATTTTTGTCATCGTAATACGTGTAATCACCAACCACAATGTTCTTCCTCGTAATCGTGTTTTTGACAAAACACAATTCGGGCAACTGTTCATTAGGAAATTTTTTGCTTTTATCGGGACCATACAACATACACCATTTCTCCTTTAACCAAACTTAGTTTATCATAACACTTTATCAGTGTTACATTAAAATTTTAACAGCAAAACCAATTATTAACGGTTAAATTTTTCCAGTTTGAAATGCCCGTCTTCGTAAACCAATTCCCCGTTTTTGTGTTCGTAACCCATTTTGCGATAAAACGGTATCGCCGACATACTGGCGGGAACTTCAATCCGTTGGGCTCGTTTGAAATATTCATCGGCTTCCAAAGTTTCGATAATTTTTCTACCGTAGCCTTGCCCTTGATAGTCAGGGTCAACAAAAATCGTGAACAATGAACTTTCGGTTTGGCTGTCCCAATAAGGACCAATCGCACCACACGCAATAATTTTTTGATTTACTTCAATCACATAAAAATGCGTCCACGATGCACGCTCTTTGATTGCGGCTTGATTCAATTTCCGCAATAGATGTTCGATTTTCGACTGCGGATAAAATTTTGCAAACTGAGAAAGTTTTACTGACCGTTCAATCATGTCCGCCACTTGCTGATATTGATTGTCACGAATTAAATGAATTTCCATAAAAATTTATCAGCCCCAAATTACATTTCGCGGTCGGGTTGGGTCGTTGTTGGCTTGACGTCAAATGACGCGTCAAGACTATCAAAAACTTCGTTGCAAACTTTATCGACGACTTCGTCATAAGTTGAATTTTGATTTAATTTAATCCCCATTGATTGTGCCATCGTTGGGGTTGTTTCATCGATTTCACTGGACGTAACGTCTTTCAACAACAATTCGATTTCTTCGTCACTTAACACTGCACTACTTTTACGAATTTTTGAAGCAAATCCCGGACGCAATTTGGACAATTTACCACGTTTCGGTTGTTTCGTACCGAACGATGTGTTGACTTTATCAAGAACTTCCGAGTAAGTCGGAGTTTTATCGAATTTAATTCCCATTGATTGTGCCATTGTTGGCATTGTTTCATCTTCATTGATTTCGCTAGACGTAGCGAATTGAAACAACTGATCAATTTCTTCTTTACTTAGAACTTCCATAATTTCTCCTTGTACGGAGAATATTACCTACCCATGGAAAAGTCAAGCACAATATCTTGTGGTTATCATACTCACCAAAATTACATTACGACCGATTACATTTCGCGGTCGGGTTGAAAATACGGCGGCTCTTTAACCATTTCCAACAACTCATCAACTTCTGCCGCACTCAAAATATTACTTTGTTGTTCATGACTTGCACTTTTATCTTTACGGACTTTCAAATTCAATGATGACACCAAACCTTGACGCAATTTGGTTAATTTACCACACGCCAACCGTGGACGTTTGAAATTCAAACCTTCAACTTCATCAGATTTAATTGATGACTGCAAATAGTCAATTTCTGCCGCGGTCAATACCACTGCTTTTTCGTTTAATACTTCCATAATTTATAATCCTATCTTTCAATTAAAGTCATATTAAGGAATAATTTTGAAATTTTGGTCTTTATTTGTCGATAGGTTCAACCTGCTCAATTACATTTCGCGGTCAATATCGTCCTGCGATTGAGATTTTTTCAGCGCGTGCTCTGCTCTTGTCACTTCTTTCTGAAATTTTTTATAGCCGTGCATAAGTTCAGACTCTTTAACAACTTTAGTAATTTGTTCTCTAAATTCTCGTTCTGGCGTTCCCAAAGTTGGTTTTTGTGGCTCACCATAGTCTTGATCTGCGATTTCTTCTTTACTTCTTTTTAGGTGCTTAGACGCAAAACGCGCTTTTATTTCTTGCTTCAAATGAGACAGTTTGTTGGTCGTTCTGCCCCACGGTGAAAGTTGGTAATCAATTTCAGGCAACGAGGCGAAAACGTCCCACTCGTTGAATCCAACTTGTTTCAAACCTGCCCGCACCACGTCAAAATCTGCATTTTTATTTTCTCTAACGATTTTTTTAATTGCTTCTTTGATTGCATCTTGATGTTTTTTAATTGCTTCTTCGACTGCATATTCTTCCATAATTTACTCCTTATTTTTAATATACAAAATACCACTTACCCCCACCAAAAGTCAAGACCCCAAATCTTGTGGTTGTTTAATGTTAATTAAGACAATCGTCTTTTTGATTTTATTCTCTTTTTAATCGTTAAGTAAACTACCCAACCGACCAAGCCACAGATTGATAAAGTTGAAACGTAAAAACATACAGTTTGGACGATCGTACCAGTGTATTTGAATTGAATCGTACCGACTAGCCCATCAGTATAGATTCGAGATTTTCCTGTTGCACTTTGCACCACTTTTAATTTTTTAGATGTTCCATCGTCGAGTGTAATGGTGGCAGAATAACCTTTATAATAAATAATTGGTAAATCATAATAAGTATTTTCTTCATCGGAAACAAAAGTTAGGTTGGTCGTATTTGGTTTCCTTTCGTATTCCACAGTGTGATTATGTTCATCAAGCAAATCAGTATTCCACCACCACTCTTCGTTAACATGCTTCAATACCAATGGTGCGTATTCAGCAATAAGACCAACTTCCCAAGGGGTATCCCATTCCGTATAAGAGCGATCATAATGAAATAATGCTAAATTATTAAAAATCGGGCAGAAAACCGCGATAAAGCAAAGTACAAGGGCAAATAAGCATTTTTTTAATTTAACTTTGGATTGAATTAAACATTGTAATTCAATAATCAAAGCAATCGATAACATCCCTGTAGGAATTGTGTTTAAGCGCCAAGGGAATTGTAACATTGAAATTGGTGTATTTTGGAAATAACCCCATGGGAATGCCGCTGAAATTACTAAAATTAAAATTCCAGAAATAATTAAAAGTTTATTCAAGAATTTAATAGTTTCCGAATTTTCTTCATCTTTTCTAATAAAGCATCTTAACAAGAATGGTAAAAACATGATATACCCCATGCCATATACTCTCACGAAAAAGATATCAAATAGGTTATACGCATAATTTGAAATTACCGCCCAACCTTCCGAGATGCAATAAGTGTCCGCAAAATACATTTCTAAAAAACTAAATAATTGATACGCACCCACGAACACAAAAATCGCAAAAACAAAAAGCGATTTTAACCAAAATGATTTTTGCTTAAATAAAGTTTTAGCATTACACAAAACAAAGATCACCAATATAACAACAGCAATAATTAAAGAAGTCATGTGAGACCACAACATACCGATAAAACTGATCAACAGTAGCCATGGTTTTGAATAGTTTTCTTTAAGAAGATTGTAAATCCCGATAAAAAGAATAATCATAAAAATGATTGCAGTTATCTCTCCAACGGCGCCACGAAAAAACACATCAACAAAAATATATTGTGAAATGGTAAAAATTGTCGCACAAATGATTGACCACGTGCGGTCAAAAAACTTTCTTGCTAAGAAAAACATCGTAACAGCAATTAAAAAATAAATCATTAAAACAAACACCCAATAAGCGACTTTAAGGGGTATCCCTATCAAGACAAACAAAGCGGGAAGATACAAGAATACGTCACCATAGAATAACGAACTGATATACCCCGCACCATTAAACCAAGAATCATAATATTTTACTGGGAATTGTCCACCTTTCAAACCATCAGCAATCGATTGGATACGTCGAGCGTGGAAGTTTATATCATCACAATAAATGTTACCATTTTTTACAAAAAGCATAATTGTGCATAAAAACATAATCAACAGACAGACAACCAATGTAATCCAAGTCTTGTTTTTAACAATAAACTGAAACAACAACTCCTTAAAACTTTTGTTTGTTTTTTCCATGTTAATAAAACATTAACTTATCTCCAATGCTAAATCAAGTAAATTTTTTATTATCGGTGCAGTTATCAGGCATTATTTACATTCAACATGGATTACCCAATTTGATACTTAAAACAGTAAAACAGTGTTTTAAGTGACCAAAAGAAACACTATATCTTGTGGATAAATCTATATATACAAATAATAAAAATGGTGGAGACGCCGGGGATTGAACCCGGGTCCGATTGGAATCTTGTTCGTATTTCTACATACTTAGTCGTTATCGAATTGTTGACCACCAACCTAACGACAAATTGTTGTGATCAAGACCGACTTTTGGTGCCGTGCAACGTCACCGTCATGCCGTGGTTACGTTACACCGTTGACTCTTTGTTTGCCGAACGGTCGTTGGAAAGAGTTAAAACGTGTCGTTCGCCGATACTTTAACCGCGGTTAGGCAGCCAAAGCATAGGTGTTTGCATTGTTATTTGCATTTAATTTTTTGTAACCAATTAACGTATGGTTACCCCGCCGGTATGCTTAACGAACCGTCCGCCAACCGTCGAAGCCAATCGCCCCCACGTACAGACTGGAACAGTCCTACTCTATTATAGCACAACGACAGACAATTTTGCAACCGTACACCGCATACACATAGCAATGATTGATTTACACAATGACGCGTTATTAGAATTACCGCCCAACCAATTACTACCCTATTTACGCCAAGCCAAGAGTGACGGCGTGGATGAAATTTGGCTGTCGGTTTGGACCACCGAATTAAGCAACCCCTTAGCAGTCATCGCCGAAAAGAAAAAACTTTTAGACAAAATTGCGAATAATCCGCAATATCCCGTTTGCCGTTTACACGTAGAAGATGCTTGGTTTTTAACCGCCGAAAATATAGATGATTTGATTGCATTGCATCCGCACAGTGTTGGCTTAACTTGGAATGCCGCCAACAATTTGGCAGGCGGTGCCCACAGTCGGGGCGGCATCACACCACTGGGCTACCAAATCATTAAACGACTGGAAAGCGCGGGGATTCAAATCGACACTGCCCACCTTAACCGTCACAGTTTTTGGCAATTTGCCCGTATCACCACACGCCCATTGATTTGCACCCACACCGCCTTGCACGCAGTCCACCATCATCCACGCAATCTAAACGACCGTCAAATCCGTGCCATTATTCAATCGGGTGGTTACATCGGTTTAGCCTTAGTTCCCAAATTTCTAACCAATACCACAACATCTTGTGGTGTTTATGATTTAGTCAAACACATTTTATATTTCAAAAAGCATTTTGGCAGCACTGCACTGCGTTGGGGAACGGATTTTTACGGCACCGAACACCTACCCACGGGAATCAACAATTATCAAGATATAATTCATTTGATGCAAACAGAAATTATCGGGTATTCGGTTTTACATCAGCCGTTAATTGCTTATCAGTTGGGTAACCCCTCTGCTCCGCGTCGTTTGCTAATTACCGCCGGCATGCATGCCCGCGAATGGATTGGTTCATTGGCTTTACAAACTTGGTTACAGCAACAACGTACCATTCCCGCAAATTGGTGCATCATGGTAGTGCCTTGCTGCAACCCCGACGGAGTTCAGTTAGCCACCAATGGTTGCAAAAACTTATCCCGTTGCCGCCAAAAATTTCTCAATCGTATCAATCACCACTCCGACGATTTCAGTTTATGGAAAGCCAACATTCGCGCCGTGGATTTGAATGTTAATTTCGATGCCGGTTGGGGACAAGGACGAACCAATTTAACCACTGCCGCCCCCGCCAATTATATCGGACCAGAACCACACAGCGAACCCGAGAACCGTGCTTTGTTACGTTTAATCAAACGTTTCCGCCCCACCCTTAGTTTAGCACTGCACACCAAAGGCAATGTAATTTATTACAGTCGCGTTGAAGACCAACCCACCGCGGAACGATTGGCAGCGCTTACCAACTTTCAAGCCATTTTATCCACGGGCTCTTACGGTGGTTTAACCGATTATTTAGCACTGCGACTTGGAGTTCCGTCTTTCACAGTTGAATTAGGTGACGATGCCTTATCACACCCCTTGGGTCGTGAACACTTGCCCGCCATTATGCCGTCAGTCAACCAAATGATTGATTATTTTTTAACGGGCGAATAGAACATTTCGCCTTCATGGCTTTGGAAATAAACACCGATAATGTGCGGGCGTTTACTGTTAATAATCGTATATGCTGCACGTTTACGCGCACCACCAATGATGTTGCCCGCGACTTTCATGTTGGTTTCAATGAACACATTATACGCACGAATTTGACCCATGTTATCCACCACCGTAATACCGTCAAAGTTCAACATAGTCACAAACACGTCCGACATCGTGGTTAATTTTTGTTCGTTATATTGATTGGTTTGTGCAAACAATTTTGACATGTTAATCGGTTCAGTCAACCAGATACCGTCTTCAAAGAACGCATCGGGTTTATATTCCGAATCCACCACGACGCAAATCGTACCTTCCACCAAACGCGACACATTACGGAAAATGTTACGGTACATATTTTTAATTTCTTGCAACTTTTTGGCACTGGTACGCAATTTCGAGAAACTGGCATCAACAAATTCTTTAATTTCGTCTTCCCAGTTGTTGACCACCCTAATGTCCAACGCGAAGTTGACGTTGACCACACGACCTTTCAAACTGCGCATGGTAATCGTCCAAGTGTTTTCCGCGTAAACGTAAA
>CAZXAV010000046.1:0-2357 GCA_964638195.1 uncultured Prevotella sp.
ACCAAGCCATGGACGTGTTCGTGTTGCCGAGTTACTACGAAGGTTTGCCGGGGGTGGCGGTGGAAGCCCAGTACAATGGCTTGCCGTGTGTGTTGGCGGATACGGTTACGCCCGAAGCGGTGTTGACGGCGGATTGCCAACGCTTGCCATTGCAAGATGTGGCACGGTGGGCAGAGACAGTGTTGGGAACAGTCGGACGGCGCGGACAAGTGCCAGTTGACGCAACGGTATTTACGCCGTTTAATGCCAAGACCCAAGCCCAACGCGTGGTGGCAATTTACCAAGACATTGTCATTGACGGGGGTGCGGCATGATTTATTTGATGTTAGCACTGTTGGTTTATTGTTTGTTCCAAGTGCCGAATTTGACCCAAGATTTGCCTTATGTTGCGTACCAACCCAAGCACGCGCGCACGGCGGAACGCGACCGCCAGTTGATTAACCGCGCCGTGTTGTGGTTCACGTTGGGCTTGTTGATTCTGTTTGCGGGTTTACGCAGTCGCACTGTTGGTCGTGATTTGGCGTTCTTTTACAGCAATGCGTGGGATGACATGGTGGCAACCAACGGCAACAACCACACTTACGAATGGCTGTACACGTTGCTTGCGAAAGTCGGTTATTTCGTGTTTGGACCACAGTTGGGTTTGCCGTTTGTGTTGTGCGTGTGCGCGGCGGTAATTGTGCTGTGCGTGTATTTCGTCGGCAAGCGGATGACTCCCGATGTCGGGCTGTTGATGTTTTTGATGGTGGCGTGCACGTTGTATTTGCGGGGGTTGAGCACGATGCGCCAATGTGTGGCAACCGCGTTATGCGTGTTGGCGACTTGTTGCATTTACCGCAAAAAACCGCTGTGGTTTGCGGTCTGCGTGATTTTGGCTTGGGGCTTCCACCGTGCGACGGGAATTTTCTTTTTACCGATGGCGGTGTTTTTTATCGTGAAGTCGGACAAATGGCAGTTGTTGGTTTGGTTGGAAGTTTTATTGTTGGGGTTAATCTTCGTGAGTTTCGACCGTCAACTGGTGCAATGGTTCGGCAATTTGATTGGGAACACTTATTATTACGATTATTACATCAAAGGCAATTACGGCATGATTGACTTATTATTGATGCATTACATTGACATTGCGTTGACGTGGGGGTGTTTTGTCGGGTTCGTGGCGTACAAATGGTGGTACCGTTGGCGTTACAAAACAAGGGTCAGCCGTCAGTACGATTTGTTTTTGAACGTTTATTTTTTCGGCGCGTTGTTCTTTTTGTTGGCGGTGATTTCGCCACAGTTCTACGTTTACGAAAGGTTGACCGTGCCGTTTACTTGGGCGGGCATTTTCTTAATTACTAACATTGTGGGTAACATCAAAAACCGCCGTTGGCAAATGGTTTGCCGCATTGCGGTCATGGTGGGGGCTTTGCTGTACGAATTGGCGTTGGTTTATTGGGGTGACCATGACATTTTGCCGTACAACGTGTTCGGTAATCTGTAAAAGTTTGCGGCGCGGTGCTCCGTGTGGTAAACTGCCGTGTGCATTTGAAAATTCAATGTGAATATCTGGGAACCAAATTTGCCGGCTTCCAAACCCAAGTCGGGCAACGCACCGTGCAACACGAATTGGAAAAAGCCATTTCGCGCTATTTTGACACACCCGTCAAAGTCGTGGGCAGCGGGCGTACCGATGCGGGGGTGCACGCGGTCGGGCAAGTGGTGTCATGCTTGTGCCCACGTGAAGACGTGAAAATCTACCAATTTTTGTTGGGGGTGAACAGTTATTTGCCGTCCGATGTCGCGGTGACCGCGGCGGAAATCTTGCCCAAGTTCAACGCGCGCAGTGACGCCAAAGCCAAGACTTACATTTATAAATGTTACGTGTCACCCACGCGGCACCCGTCACGCGATGTTGACCATTGGCAACTGTACAAAACGGTGGACATGGAACGGTTACGTGCGCAAGCCGCTTTGTTGGTGGGCACGCACGATTTCACCGCGTTTTGTGCCGAAGTCGGGGACAAGAGTCCAATTCGCACGATTTACAGTTTGGACGTGCAAACGCCGTCCCCCGATGAAATTTGGTTTGTGATTCGCGGCAGTGGGTTTTTGCACAACATGGTGCGCATTATCGTGGGCACGTTGTTGGACGGTCGCGACATCGCGGCGGTGTTAGCCTCACGTGACCGCCGCCAAGCGGGCAAGACCGCACCCGCCAAAGGGTTGACTTTGTTCAGTGTCGAATATTAACGGTTGAAGTATTCTGTGAATTGTGTTATATTTGACTTGCCGAGATGTGGGGTTTCGGGGCGTAGCGTAGTGGTATCTGCCAACCTAGCGGTCGTCAGATACTGGTGAGGAAATCCGTGTTTCAATCG
>CAZXAV010000046.1:2367-7147 GCA_964638195.1 uncultured Prevotella sp.
CCGCCGCTCAGACCAAATAAATTAACAGTAACCCGTGGGGCGGGAATTGTTTGCTACACTTCCCGCCGCTCCGACCAAGTAAATAACCCATAACCCGCGGGGCGGGAATTGTTTGCCGTGGTGATACAAAATAGATGCAATTTCCAGATTGTGTGGTAAACTGTGTTCCGTGGAACGGAATGGGAAACTGAAACAATGGCTTTCATGGTTGCGACGACCGCAAGTATTGATTACCGCGGGCTTACTGACGGTGGTGATGTTGTTGGCGGTGTTGATTGGCACTTTGAATTTGACAGTGACCGCTAATCTCAGCGGTCATGAATATTCGGTCGAAAACATGTTGGCGCATGATTATGTTATCTCCCAAAAAGAACATTCAATTTTTAGCAGTGAAGAAAATCAAGCGGAAGTCCGTAATTATATTGCTTCCACGCTTTATAGTTATGGTATTAAAAATGAAACGATTAAGCACCGTACCCGTTACGTGTACAACGAAAAAACGGATTTATCAGAACCATATGCCCCCAAAAACATTTATGCCGAAATCCCCGGGAGCAGTGGGACTAACATTTTAGTGATTTGCCATTACGATTCTTGCCCGTACAAAATTAAATACAATGAAGCCAGTGAAGGTTCACACGGCGCAATTGACGATGGTTATGGGGTGGCAGTGGTGTTGGAACTCGCCCGCATTTATCAAAGCCAAACTGGTTTGAAAAACGGTCTTAAACTGGCATTCGTTGATGCCGAAGAAGTTGGCGTGGTGGGCAGTGAAGCTTTGGTGGAAGAATACGGGGCTTGGTTAAGTGATGTTAATTTGGTCTTGAACGTCGAAGCCCGTGGGGAAAAAGGACCAGTGTATCTGTTCCAAACTTCGGGGCAAAATCGTAAACTGATTGAGTTTTACCAACATGCGGGGTTCCCGTTTACTTTTTCGTTGGCGGCGGAAATTTATGACATGATGCCAAACGATACCGATTTGTCACCTTTCTTGGAACATGGTTATGCCGGTTTGAACGTGGCAACCTTGGACAGTTTGAAAACTTACCATAATCAATTTGATCGGTTCGATGTAATTGAAGGTGAGACTTTGGCAAGGTATTGCGACACACTTTTGCCACTGTTGGACGAATACACTTCCCACGACCAATACGCAGCCATGGATTATTTCACCAATGCTTCCGATGCGTTGTTCTTTACACTTTTGCCAAACGTTTTAGTGCATTATGATGCGGTCGCGGGGTGGGTGTTCTTGGGATTGACCTTGTTGGCGGTGGTGGCTTTATGTGTGTTCTTATTGGTGAAACACCATCTGAATCCGCTGAAACTGTTAATTTCTTTGGGAATTGACTTGGGTGTGTTAGCGGTGATTTGTGGGTTCGGTTTCTTGGTAGCGTTGATTGCTTGTGCAATTTGTGGGGTCAATTTCCATTTGATGTTTGTGATTGGTGTCGGTGGTGATGTCGCATTGCTGATCATCTTTGCCATGCTTACCATTGTGGCAACATTAGTTGCGACCTTGCTGAAACGCAAACTGGGAATCAAGTATCGGGAAATGTCGGTCGGGATGTTAGTGGTTTACAGCATGCTTTGTGTGGTCTGTGCCGCAGTGCTGTTTGGCGGTTCGTTCGCGTTTGTGATTCCCACTTTATTAACCACAATTTGTGTCAGTTTGACTTTGTTGAAAAATCCCAAATTGCGATCAGTGTTGGTGGGCTTGACCGGCGCCATCACCGCCATCTTTACGTTTAGTTTTACCATTCTGTTGGTTTATTCGGTTTACGTGTCATTGACGTTCGGGGCGTTAGGCTTCTTGTTGTTGCTGACCGCTTTGCCTTGTGCGTTACTGTTCCCAACGTTATGCGATGTTTATCGTGAAAACGTGGAGGTGAAAGCATGAAAAAATTGCAGAAGTTGATTTTTACTTTGGCGTTGATTCCGTTGTTGGCATTATTGTTAGCGGCTTGTTCCCATCCCAAGGCAACCTATCAAATTGATTTACTGACGGCGGAACACGGCACGGTTTTGCTCATCCACGATCAAGCCTGTGCCGGTGACAAAGTTGTGTTGGCATGTTTACCGCAAGCGGGTTATCAGTTAGAAACTTATTTGGTGAACGGCACACCCATTGACGGAAACACTTTCGTGATGCCGTCAGCAAACGTGGAAGTTTCCGCAACCTTTGCGGTGTTGACTTATGGGATTAAATATCTGGTCGACGGGGAAGTCGTGACAACCGATAATCCGACGTCGTATACGGTCGAAGATGGCACGTTGACCTTGAATCCGCCCGCACCACAAGATGGTTACGAATTTGCTGGTTGGTATTATCATTATTACGCGGATAACCATTGGTATTTAGATGATTTAAGTGATTTTTGTGCCGATGTGATTCCGCAAGGTACGACGGGCGAATTGACCTTGTACGCTCATTATTACAATCTGCCTCATACCATTACGGTCGACGAAAATATCGTCGGTGGCAAGCTTTATGTGTATTACGATGAAGCCATGGTCGGGGAAACAATTTTTATCGATCACGATATTGATGATTTATATGTTTTGGATTATTTCACGGTCGACGGTGTAAAGATTGACGACTATGTTTTCATTATGCCTAACCATGCCGTAGAAGTTTCCGCGGTCTTCCATCCGATTGAATACATGATTGAATACAATGTGGAAGACGGTGAAAATTCGCCAGAAAATCCAGACACCTTTCATGTGGCATCGGCTGATTTTGAATTGAGACCGGCTACCAAAGTCGGATGTGAATTTGTCGGTTGGATCATTGATGGTTGGGGCGAAGTAAAAAACATTAGTGACTTGGTCGCTTATGTGAAAGACGGGCATTTCTACGTCGTACTGAATGCTCACTTTGAAGAAATTGAATCAACTGTGCAATGATTTAATCGTCCAGATTGTCGAAAATTGGGTCGGCAAAAAATTCTTCCAGTGTCATGTTTAAGGTTGCACAAATTTGATAGATTGTAAAAACCGAAACTTTTGAATCAAGGCGGTGCATAATATTACTGATAGTAGTTTGTGGAATACCGCCATTTTTACATAAAGCATATTTTGACAAATCGCGTTCTTCTAACAAAGTAGTTAATCGTGTTTTAATTGCTTCGGCGAGTTTCATATATTGTTAGCATATTAAAATCACATCGAAATAATTTACTACTCAATAGAGTAGTAATGAGTTATGATATAAATATGTCGCAAAAAGTTTGTTTTATCGGGCATCGGATGTTTTTGCCAAAAGAATTAGCCGAAAAATTGCGGAATGCAGTAGAACAAGCAATTAAAAACGGTTGCCGTTGTTTCACCATGGGAACGCACGGAGAGTTTGACCAAATGGCGTTGGCGGTTTGCCGACAATTAAAAAGCAAATATCCCGCCATTAAAATCGAAGTCGTGTTGACCAGTTTGTCGCAAATCACGGTGCCCGCAGATTGCGATTATCAACCGTACCAAGGTGTGGAAACCGTGATGTACGAAATTGAAAATTTGCACCCGAAACAAAGAATTTTTGCCAGCAACCAACAAATGATTGACCGTTGCGATACCATGATTTGTTTTGCGTTGGACGATTGGCACTTAACCAATGGCACACATCAAGCCGTGAAATACGCCCGAAAACGCGGTTTGAAAATTATCAATTTAGCCGAAATAACATGAGTTGCGGGCAACATTCTGTGCATAATATAAATAGTGGCTACGGGTAAATGGCAGCAACAAAATTTGTGGTTGGCGTTGGTCAACAGCGTGTTGGGTGTTGCCATGGTTTTGGCGTTGGTGTTTTATTTCGGGCAAGCCGAATGGGGCATGCAAGCTTGCGGTTATGTGTGTGCGGTCGGGTTTTCCGTTGGGTCGGTCGTTACCTTGCTGTGTGGCAAGCAAGCATGGGGTCGCAGTCTGTTTGTGCTGAATTTGTTGACGTTTGTGATTATCGGCGGCTTGTGTGTTTTGCATTGGTGCGGGCTGTTTGACGATTTTAGCAGTTTGGAGCAAATGAAAAATTTGATTCGTTCCAGTGGTGGTTGGGCGTATCTGGTTTACGTCGTGTTGCAGTTTTTGAACGTGGTGCTGTTGCCGTTGCCGGGCTTTTTGTTCATGTTGGCGGGCATTGCGATTTTCGGTGCGTGGGAAACATTTTGGCTGACCTTGTTCACGACGTGGGTCGGGGTCGTGATTTGCTTTTGGTTCGGGCGGACGTTTGGCAGCAAAGCTGTGGTCTGGTGTGTCGGGGCGGAGACTTTGGAACGCTACCAAAAGTTGTTGGGCACGAAAGGCAACCTGTTGTTTTTTATCATGCAAATTTTGCCGTTTTTCCCCGACGACATGTTGTGCATGATTGCGGGGTTAACCAAAATGAAATTTTCGTTCTTTTTGCTGACGATGGCGATTGCGAAACCGTTGTATATCGCGTTGGTGTGTTGCTTCGGCAGTGGGTCTTTGATTCCGTTTACGGGTTGGGGGATTCCCGTTTGGATTGCGTTGTGTGTCGCACTGTTAGTGGCTTTCGCGGTGTTTTGCAAATACCAAAACGCGATTGAAAGTTGGTTTGCCAAAATTACGCACCGCCAATCCAAAGACCAAACCGAACAAGCACAATCCTAAATTTGCCCTTGTGATTTTGGCGGAATGATTTTATAATGTTGCACTGTGGCTTATTGGGAAGTATTATGCGAAACTTTTGTGGACAGTATCATTATCTTGCCAATTTTGTTGGCAGTGTATTTTTTGATTGAGTTCATTGAATTTAAGTGGGCGGTCA
>CAZXAV010000047.1:0-7051 GCA_964638195.1 uncultured Prevotella sp.
AGTCACAACATAAGTTTCTTGTTTTTTGGTACGCATATTTTCAACCAATACTGATGTACCTAAATTCACTTGACTGGTGTTAGCAGTTTTATATGAAAAAATGGTTAAGTTTTGCAAAATTGCTTCTACTTCTTTGACGCGGATTTCCAAATTGTTTTGGGCTTCACGCGCAGCCGCATATTCGGCATTTTCTTTCAAATCACCAAACTCACGCGCTTCTTTAATTTGGGCGGCAATATCACTACGTTTTGACATCAATTCAGCCAATTCGTCTTCTAATTTCTTTTTACCAACCGCAGTTACATACCTTGTTGTCATCTAGTACCCTCCTCTTACCATGATTGATGGTTGGGTTATTCTATTCTGATTTCATGTAATTTGTCAAGTAAAATACCCGATTGCAAATTTACGGCATTAACAAAGTATCGTAAACACTGCAATTAAGATAACGAATTTTGCGTGCCAAGATGTGCAACATCTTTGCATTTGTTGGTGGCGTATCAAACAATTCTTCAAATTTCGGTTGTTCTTGCCAACGTTCGATTAAAGTATGTAAATTCCGTTCAATGCACAAACGGGTAATTTTACGTTGACGCGCCACAGAATAATAAATTGATTTCAAATTCAAAGTAAAATCGTCATAATTTTCCAGTGCAGTTTTCAACAAATCACACAAAATCGCATAGCCGATATATTCGGACGGACAATTATAAGACAACAAAAATTCACTGATGCCAGTTTTAATTTTCTCGCGATCGCTTTTATCCTTTTTCTTCATTTTAATTTTCCACCTTTTATTTTAATATTTGGGGATTAAATGAATGTGAGCATGCATGATTTCTTGACCTGCCGCCTTTCCACAGTTCACCTTAAGATTATAACCTAACGGCTGATGTTGTTTCTCAATTTCACTTTTGGCGGTATTGATTAAATCACCTGCCGCCGCCCATTCTGCGGAGTTCATCTCAAACACAGTGGTCATGTGACGTTTCGGAATAATCAAACAATGTCCCGCTGCCACTGGATATTTATCATAAATCATGTAACATAATTCGTTTTCAGCCACACAATTTTTGGCTAAATCACAAAAAAGACACATACGACGCACCCCCACATGGTAAAACCAAATTTTCTGCCGTTGGCAATCCAATCTCGTAAGTTTGGATTTCGTAGTGTAACCCATTCAGATTTTTTCGCAAAACGTTTTCTATGACCGTGGGCTGCACCGAAGCCGTATAGTTATTCACCAAAATAAATAACGGATGGTCGGAAAGTAATTGCATACAATTGGCAATCAAGTCATTCAAATTTTCCGTCAATTTCCAAACTTCACCATTCGCCCCGCGACCAAAATTGGGTGGGTCCATAATAATCGCATCATATTTATGACCACGACGGATTTCACGCGCAACAAATTTTTGGCAATCATCCACAATGTAACGGACGCTTTCATACGGTAAGTTGTTCAATGCAACATTACGTTTAGCCACATCTGTCATACCACGACTGGCATCAACATGGGTGACCACTGCCCCTGCCATAGCACACGCAACCGTGGCACCGCCCGTATAAGCAAACAAATTCAACACTTTGGCTTGGGGGCGTTGACTCAACACTTCCATCACCATATCCCAGTTGACCGCTTGCTCGGGAAACAATCCCGTGTGTTTGAAATTCATCGGACTGATAATAAACGACATATTTTTGTATTTGATCGTCCATTCGTCTGGTGTCGGTTTTAACCACTCCCATGCTCCGCCGCCAGTTGCCGAACGAATGTAATGTCCAGCAATCTGTGGATAACGCGCATAATCCACACTCGGTTTCCAAATTGCTTGGGGATCAGGTCGTAACAAAATGATGTCACCCCAACGTTCTAATTTTTCACCATTACCCGTGGCAATAATTTCAAAATCATGCCAAGCGGATGTGTATTTCATTTTCCCCATTTCCTTCCGTGATGTGCATTTCGGTTGCTAAAACTTCACGCATGATGCGTGGTTGGTGCGCATGAGCCGCGGCATACATTTTCGCATCCGCGGTTTTCAGTTCCAAAATAATGCGGTCGGTAATGTTCATTTTTTGGTTCATGCGTTCCAACTGGATGCTACGAATCAATTCACGGGCTATCCCTTCCAACATTAAATCATCGGTAATTGCGGTATCCAAAACCACAGTTACATCATCAGCAGTGGTAATCACAAAACCATCACGCGGAGCCAACTTACGTTCAAATAAATCTGGGCTTAACGGGTCGAAACCGTCAATCTTAATTTTCTCTTCTGCATCAAAAGCGGCAACATATTCCGCCATGTGTTTCGACTTTTGCAAGGCATTCTTCAATTCTTGAACACGGTTTTTCAAAATTGCCCCAGCTTTTTTGAAATTTACCGTTAAGTAAGCCACGTTAAATTTATCGTCGTCGGTCACGATTTCAATTTGCTTGACGTTTAATTGTTCTTGGATAATTGCCGCAAACATCGTAATCGTGTCGATTTGATTAGTCTTGATGTAAACTTTCGATAACGGTTGTTTAATCGCAATTTGATTTTCGGCACGCAAAGACAAGCCCAAACTGATAACTTGCTTCACGAAATTAACGGGTTCTAACAAATTCAGTTTACTCTTAATTTTCAACGGAGTTGGATAATTAGCCAACATGACGGGGTCTTCACCTTCGCCGAAACAATTTTGCCATAAATATTGGGCATAACTTGGTACAATCGGCGTCAACACAATGACCACACTGCGTAACGCGTGGAACAAACACCAATACGCGTTCATTTTGTCTTGGTCTTCCCCGTTTTTCCAATAACGACGACGATTGACGCGAATGTAGAAATTAGAAATATCTTCTACAAAATCGTCAGTCAATTTTACAACTTGGTGGATTTTGAATTGATCATAGGCTTCACGTGTTGCTTGAATGTATTGGTTGGTTAATTGCACTAACCATAAATCAATTGGTGCTAAATCTTGCGGTTGATAATTCTTAACATCGGGACGATCCACCAATGCATAAGTGGTATAAAATACATACGCGTTCCACAATGCCAACAAACGTCGTTTTGCATCTTCGGCAATGCTGTCACCAAAACGCATATCCAAAGTCGGATTAGCACTGGCAAACGCGTAACGTAACACATCCACACCGTATTGTTTGGCAACGTCTTCAATGTAAATTTTACGTGGTCCAGTCTTGGAAAATTTTTTGCCGTCTTCATCGACGATAGTAGAATGCCCTACCACGTTTTTGTACGGGGCTTCACCCGTTAGAACCACCGACATGAACAATTGCGAATAGAACCACAAACGAATTTGCTCTTTCATTTCCAAGACCATATCAGCCTTGAATTGTCCTTTGAGTTTAGTTGAGAATGGCGCAATCCCCGCGTCCAACCAACAATCACCGACGTCGGTCACACGGGTAACTGGTGCATGACATTTTTCACAAGTAATTTGAATCTCGTCAATATAGGGACGATGTAAATGCGGCAAAGCATCGACTTTGGCTGGCTCAATTGCCCGTTCACGTAATTCTTCCCGACTGCCGATGACGTTCAAATGTCCGCACTTTTCACACGGATAAAACGGCAATGGCAAACCATAAAAACGACGACGACTGATATTCCAATCACCCATATCGGTTAACCATTGGCGCATTGATTTTCCCATAAAATCGGGGGTCCAATGCACAGTGTCTGCGGCTTTCAATAAATCTTTACGAATTCCGTCAGTGGCAATATCGTAACCTGCTACCAAGCGGAAAATCACATCAGTTTTACAGCGCCAACAAAACGGATAATTGTGCGTGTAATCGTGATGATAATATAAGGTTTGATTTTCAGTTAATTTTTGGAACACAGTTGCTTCGCAATCGACGGTAGATAACCCAGCCAACCATTCAAAGTCATCATAAAAGACGCCATTTTCGCTAACAGGAATAATGATTGGGCTCATATTTAATTTTGTACCCAACGCAAAGTCTTCTGCGCCACAACCCGGTGCGATATGCACTGCACCAGAACCGTCAATTTCATCAACTTGATCCCAAGGCACAATGTGATGTTCAAATTGTTGTTTTTGCAATGGCAAGAATGGTTCGTAAACTAAGCCAACCAAATCCGCACCTTGAACTTTTTCTACGACCTTTACCAAATCGTCACGCAAAACTTTTAATTGTTTTTCACAGACGATTAACAAATTCTTGTCACTTTTAACTTGGCATTTACAATAGGTAAATTCTGGATTAACGGCAATTGCCATGTTCGCTGCCAAAGTCCACGGAGTTGTCGTCCACACCAAAATGCGTTCATCGCGTTCCACCAACTTAGCTTTTACGAAAACCGCTTTGTGCGTACGTTCTTTATAACTGCCGCTCATTTCGTGTTCACTGAGACTGGTACCGCAACGTGGACACCAAGGCATAGTTTTGTAACTTTGCTTCAACATTTTTTTATCGTTACACACTTTCAAAAAGTGCCAAATTGACGTAATGTTTTGGTCCGAATTTGTGATGTAACTGCGATCCCAATCACCTAACTGTTCAATTAACTTACTTTGTTCCGTTTGACGGTTCTTGAAAAAATTGACACGTTCAATACATTTCTCGGTGAACTTATCCACCCCATATTGCGTAATTTCTTTTTTGTTGTTCAAGCCCAATAATTTTTCAACTTCGACTTCGACCCACATACCTTGGGCGTCAAAACCCCACACGTAATCGACTTCCTTACCAATCAAAGAATTATAACGGTTATAAGCATCTTTCAAAGTACGACCCCAACCATGGTGCAAACACATCGGTGCGTTAGCAGTAATTGGACCGTCCAAGAAATTGTATTTGGGTTTACCGCGATTCTTTTCTTTTACTTTTGCCAAAATATCGGCGGGTTCATAATTGCGGTTAAAGTTAAACACAGAAGTTTCTTTTTTCATCAAAATTTCCTTTTAATTTGCTATTATAAATTAACACGATTTTTAATAACTTTCAATAATTTTTACCAAATCAATAATGTCCGCATTAGTTAAGAAACCGATTGGTGGCTCCATGGCTGTTCCGTTTTCGGTAATCAAAATGGCGGCAATCTTACGGTTGTTATTAAAAATAGTCAGAACTTGTTCAATCGAAATGTCCTTCTTGACAATCGTAAAATGCCCCGATTGTGGGTACATGTGCAAATAATCTTCAATCGAAGTTTTGCGGATAAATTCATCCAAATCACATTTGTCTAAAATCGTACCTAAGTCTTCAATCAATTTGCGCCAACGGACAATCCCAACCAAACTGTTACCTTTATAAGCGGGAATCATCCCGTGTCCAGTTTTGCCTGTTTCTTTAATCAGATCGTAAAGGTTACGGGTCGCATCAATTGTGGTTACGGGTCGTAAACGCATAATGTCAACCACCAACGGCGGTGTCGTAATCAAATTAGCAATTTTTTCCATTAACTGCACCACATCTAAATGCGGTTCAGCAATCACTTTGTTATTATCACTGCTGTGCACAATAGCGTTACGCAAACGGGCAAAGTTGATTAAATCGTTTTCATAACCGCGAATCACGTGGTTCAAATCGGCACAACGGCGAATTAAATCCGAAAAGGAAATTGTTGTCTTATAGTTGTATTGAATCCGTAAGGCTTTATCAATCGCATTATACGCATCTAAGAAACGCGCACCCAAGGTTTTCGTTGTTAAATTTGACATATTGGTATTATACACTTATAATTTGCTGTGAGCAAAATAGAAAATCGTATGACTGGTGAATTAACAGTTACCATGAAAGGTTACGGTTTTGTCGATTTACCCAATCAAGATCAAGATATTTTTATTGCCAAAGACAATTTGAACGGCGCTGTTGATGGTGACATCGTCGAGATTCGTTATAAGAAGAAAAAATTCCATGGTCATCCAGATGCCGAAGTGGTTCGCGTGATTGCACATCAAACGCAACCCGCCACCATTGAAGGTATCATGAAAAAATACAAACTGATGCCGAACTTCCCCGCCGAAGTTTTGCAAGAGGCTGAACGTGTCGCGAAATTAAAAATCACCGACCATATGCACAATCGAATTGATTTACGCGCCTTGCCAATTATCACGATTGACCCCGCCGATGCACGCGACTTAGATGATGCGATTAGTTTGGTTGATAATCCCGATGGAACTATGACCTTAGGTGTCCACATTGCTGACGTTTCAGAATACGTTACCGCCGGCAGCACCTTGGACCAAGAAGCCTATCGTCGTGGCACCAGTGTTTACTTCCCCGACCGCGTCATTCCCATGTTACCGACTCAATTATCCAATGGCGTCTGTTCGTTGAATCCCAACGAACCGCGTTTGACTTTGTCGGTCTTAATGACCTTAGACAAAAATTATAACTTGGTTAATTATCAAATCAAAAAATCTTTGATTCAATCCACCACTCGTTTTTCATACGACGAAGTGCAAGCAATTTTGGATGGTCGAGCCGATCACCCATTCCGTGCTACTTTATTGAAAATGGCGGAAATTACCCAGAAATACGAACACGACCGCCAAGCCCGCGGTGAAATTACCTTTAACGTCCCCGAACCGAAAATTGTTTTAGATGACAAGGGACAAATTACTTCTGTTTACTCCCAACCGCACACATTAAGCCACCGTATCATTGAAACTTTCATGGTGATGACCAACGAAGTCGTGGCGGAACATTGTTGCAAACTGCACTTGCCTTTTGTCTACCGTATCCACGAAAAGCCCGACCCGATTAAAGTGATTCGCTTTTTGAACACTTTGACACCTTTCGATGTTAAACACAAAATTGATTTTGAAAACCCGAATGGTCATGCTTACCAAGCAATGTTAGACGGAATTACTGACGACAACATCAAAATTATTGTTTCCAGTTTGGCATTGCGTTCTATGCAAAAAGCCAAGTATGACCCTCATTGTGTCGGACACTTTGCGTTGGGTGCCACCTATTATTGTCATTTCACTTCACCCATCCGTCGTTACCCCGACCTGTTAATTCACCGTATCATCAAAATGCACCTTGATAACCAAT
>CAZXAV010000048.1:0-7036 GCA_964638195.1 uncultured Prevotella sp.
ATTCCGCACAAGAATTTTGTAATTTTTTGCATACAACATTAGTATAACAATTGTCCACCAGTGTGTCAAAATTTAATTTTTTTTCTTCCGCCAAGACCGCCGCTAAATTTGGTTTAATGGTCGGATGCGACGGAACAAACACCGTACAACAATCTTCATACGGCAAGATACTGGTTTGATAGGTATCAATTTGTTTGGCTAAGTGGATAATTTCGTCCTTATCGAAACAAATTAACGGTCGCAAAATTGGTAATTGGCGTGCGACAAAATTATTACTGGTAATCCCTTGAATGGTTTGACTGGCAACTTGCGCCAAATTTTCGCCCGTAATAATGCAATCAGCGCCATTGGCAAGCCCAATCTTTTCTGCCAAAGCAATCATGAAACGGCGCATCAAAGTGATTGTGTATTGGTCATGGCATTTTTTTTGAATTTCTGAACCAATTTCGGTAAACGGCACAACATATAAATTCCCCGTATTGCCAAACGAATTGACTTGTTGGCAAAGCGTAACCACTTTTTGCAATGCCAATTCACTGGTATACGGCGGCGTAGTAAAATGCACGAAGTCCACCGCCAACCCGCGTTTCATGGCTAAGAATGCGGCAACTGGGCTGTCAATGCCACCAGAAATCAAACAAATGGCACGTCCCGATACTCCGACGGGCAACCCACCTAAGCCGCGTTCACAACCCGTTGAAACAAACGCAATTCCGTTATGGCGAATTTCAACTTGCACCACTGTGTTAGGATTTTGCACATCAACCGTGGCTTGCGGATTGTGTTGCAAAATAACATCCCCACATTGTGGAGCAAAAACTGGACTCTTAATCGGGAAATTTTTATCGGCACGGTTAATCACAATTTTGAAAGTGCCCGTCAGACGGACAGTTGCCAAATAGGTTAAAATATCGTCTGGGGTTTGGTAATTAACTGTTTCGCAGACACGGATACTGGTCAAACCAAAAACTTTTTTCAAACGTGCAACCAAAGGTTTTGCATCGGTAAAATTGCTAACCACTACCCGCGTATCAGTAACTTCAGTTTTGACAGTTGTCGGTAAGGCTTGGCGAATATTTTGGGTTAACATGCGTAAAAAATATCCGCGGTTCGAGCCTTTCAGATGAATTTCCCCGTAACTGCAAACTATAACGTTCATTTATTTTTGCGTGCCTCAATTTTGGAAAGAATTTTTTCGGCTTTCTTTTTATAAGGGTTATTAAGATAAAAATCAAAATCAGTTAGGGCTTGATCCAAATCCAAATTATGGTCTTGGTTCAATAATTGGAAGAAATCATTTTGCATATCTTGATTATCATCTGACAAAATGTAGTTCAACAAATTGGCTAAACAAATTTCCGGGTTGTAATTTGGGCTGTAACGTTCAGCCGAAATTTCAGTTGCCAACGATTCAATCTTAGACAGTTTTTGAGCCGCACTATCTTCGGTCAACGCAACATCCACGGGAGCATCGGTGACAGTATTTTCAACTGTGCGTGTTACGACATAAGAATTTGGAAATGGAATAACCAACGACTCAAATTCTTGGTCAAATTCATCAATCAATTGGTTTAAATAAGTGTTTGTCATTTTGTGATAATTTCCCCTTTTTATTCAAGTATAATAATACCACACCTACGATACATAATGCAATACTTAAAACAAAAGAAATTCGATTAAATACAAAATCTGCGGTTGTTCCGGGAATCAATAAACTGTCGGTACGCAATGGTTCAATCAATGCTCGCACGATGCCATACCAAATTAAATAAGTTGCGGTGGCTGTACCAATTTTCTTTTGTTTGAAAAAAACCGATAACAACACCCAAAAACCAATAAAATTCAAAATGCTTTCATAAAAGAAAGTCGCAAAATGGTATTCTTGCAGCGCATCAATGTAGACTGTAAACGGGAAGCAATTCCAATTGGTAGCAGCACCATAGGCTTCTTGATTCATAAAATTGCCCCAACGACCAATGCTTTGCCCTAAGATTAACGACGGCACAATCAAATCAGTTATTGCGAAGACACTGCATTTTTTAATTGAACAATAAATTATCACACCTAACAGTCCACCAATTTCGGCACCGTAAATTGCTAAGCCTTGGAAACCACCATTAGAGAAATCGAAAAAATCCGCCATGGTTAATTGGTCTGAAAAAACAATGTAATAAAGGCGCGCACCGAGAATTGCCAACGGAACTAACAACAATACCAATACATAAGGGATATTATTATCATAACCTTTTTTACGGCACAAAAAATCAGCCAAAATAATGCCAATCAAAAGCCCACTGGCAATAATGATACCATAATACGCAATATGTACTCCGAAGATTTCAAATCCCACAAATTGATTATACCACATAGAATGAAATATGGAAGTGAAACGCGGCGAAATTTATTTCGCCAACCTCGGAGACAGTAGTTGTAACCTAAACAGCGAACAAGAAGGTTTTCGCCCCGTTTTAATCTTGCAAAATGACATTGGTAATAAATATAGTCCCACCGTCGTGGTCGCTTGTTTGACATCCAAAATTTATAAGAACAAAATTCCCACTCATGTCATTTTAAGTGCCAATGATTACGATTTGAATTGCGACAGTTTGGTTTTGTGCGAACAAATTAAAACCATTGATAAAATGCGATTACGGCATAAAATGACTACGATCAATGCCACCGACCAACAACGAATTGACCGTGCCGTCAAATTGAGTTTGGGTCTTACCAATTATTAAAACGGCGTTCGCGATAACCGCCGAAATAACCTAACTCCATCAAGAAACTGCTGGGAATTGTGCGGCTGATTTCACCATTCAAAAAGCGCGCACGGGCATAAGAAATATTCAAATTACGCATGGCACGGGTAATTGCCACGTACAGCAAACGACGCTCTTCTTCCAAGACAGCATCGTTGTATTGCGATTTATAGGACGGGAACAAACCATCTTCCATACCGACAATGTACACGTTTTTGAATTCCAAACCTTTGGCGCTGTGAATTGTAGAAATCACCACGTGGTCGGTGGCATCTGGATTTTCACCACCCGCCAAAGTTACCGTTTGTAAATAACTGCTTAAATCAGCCGATGGGTTGACCATCGCAAATTCGCGAATCGAACCGCACAACTGATAAATGTTTTCTAAACGACTTTCACTGTCGTCTTTTTCGTTTTCATAGTAGGCTTGCAACCCTGTCAAATCAACCAACTCGTCCGCCAAGGCAACTAAACCTTGTTTGAGTAATGATTGTAATTGACGTATGATATTGGCAAAATGATGAATTGCGTTTCGCGTTTTTGCGGTAATCCCAACATCGTAAAGTTCGATTTGGTCGATGACTTGGTAAGCCGTTAAATTATGTTCACGGGCAAATAACTTAATTTTTGCATGACAGGCTTCACCAATGCCGCGTTTAGGGAAATTGATAACATTAAATAAAGCCACTTCGTCGTCTTGGTTGACCAACAACCGCAAATAATCTAGCACGATTTTAACTTCGGCACGTTCGTAAAATTTGAAACCACCCCACACCACATATGGAATGTTGTACATGCGTAAATATTCTTCAAAGCGGCGGGACACGGCGTTAATCCGCATTAAGATTGCCGAATCCGACCAATTACCACCATTACGTCGATTTTCCAAAATATGACTGATAATGCCTTGCGCTTCTTGTTTGTCGTCATAATAATCTTCGTAATTGATCAGCCCGTCATTGATGTTACTGTACAAATTTTTCGCAATGCGGTTGTTGTTTTTTGACACTAAGCCGCTCGCTAATTTTACGATATTACCCGAACTGCGGAAATTTTCTTCCAAGCGGTAAATTTTGACTTCGGGGAAATCGGCTTGAAAGCGGTTAATGTTTTCCACACTGGCACCACGCCACGAATAGATACATTGGTCTTCGTCACCTACCACCATGATGTTACGGTGTTTTTGTGCCAACAATGCCACAATCTCATATTGCGTTTCGTTGGTATCTTGAAATTCATCAACCAAGATGTATTGAAAATACTCTTGTAATTTACCGCAGATGTCGGTCTTTGTTTTCAATAAATTCAAAGTTTCCAACAACAAATCATCAAAATCATAGGCATTGTTTTTTTGCAGTTGTTCGCGGTAAGCATTAAAAATTTTTACCAATGCATCATGATTACTGGTAAACTCCACCGCCCCCGTATTTTTCCAATGCGACAAGCCGTTCGTTGCCGCCTTGTATAATTCACTGTCAACTTCGTGAAACGTTTCTTTGATAATGTCTTTTAACACTTTGTTAGTATCGGCAGTCGCATAAATTGAGAAATTGGGTTTGCCGCTGTGTTTACGTAAAATTCGCACACAGAAACTGTGGAAAGTACCAATGAAAGTATTGAACGGACGACCAAGCATTTTTTCCACGCGTTCACGCATTTCGTTCCCCGCCTTATTGGTAAAGGTCAAAGCCACAATTGATTTTTCGGGAATTCCACTTTGCAACAAATGCAAAAGCCGACTGGTCAACACACGGGTTTTACCAGAACCGGCACCTGCCGTAACCAACATGGCCCCCAAAGGTGCATTAACAATTTCCGACTGGGCTACGGTTAATCCCATGCGTCCATTATACTACATTGACATAGTTTGACAATTAAACTGTCGCTCTTTTTCATAACGTTCGCGATATTCTTGCAATTTGCTACTTAACCCAAAGATATAACGTTGTCGAGCACCTTCGTCCATCGTTTTCATTAAATCTTGATCCATGAGTGCCGCCAAAGCATTTTCGCCGTCCCCAGCCGCAAAAATGGCTTTCACCCGTGCATACTGGGCTTCCTCAGCCGGATTGGTAACCGCCGCCAATTGTTGCTTAGTATGGTCAACCAAAAATTTTTTTGCTGCGGTTGTATCCGCACCTTGGCTTTTCAGAATCGTGAGAGTCTTTTTACGGCGCAGTTTTTCTTCCTGCCAAAATCCAGACGACAATCTTTTGAATGCCAACCTAGCCATTGTTCTTAATTCAGAACCTTCCGTACTCATTTTATTCCCCCAATATTAAAATGCCTTTGGTGTTTCCGTTGTTATTTAATCATAAAAAAAGTGTAGATAATTGTCTAATCAAATCGTTCAACAAATTTCGACAAAGTCTACACAACAAAAAGCGACATGATGATTTCGATGTCGCGATTTGTTATGTGTGGCTTTTAGCGATTATTTAGCCGCTGACGAATTCATTTTATTACAATTTTTCGTCTTGCATTTTTTTGCAGCCTTTGCCATCGTCCACCTCCTTCGTCCAAATGTTTTTCTTTTGGACTAAAAGTATTTTGTGCAGATCAAAAAATCTTATACCAATTTATTTTTTGATGACAGCCTTAATGCGACGAATACCCGCACTGCTACTTTCTTCTTTGACAATTTTGAAACTAACTAAATCGGCAGTATTTTTGGCATGTGGTCCGCCGCAGATTTCAACTGATACATCACCGATGGAATAAACTTTTACGACGTCACCATACTTATTTGCAAACGAACCTTCTGCCCCCAACGCACGCGCCTCTGCCAAGGGCATTTCTTTCACGGTAACTGGAATTTGACGTTTAATTGCATCATTAACAAATTTTTCCAAAAAGGCAATTTCGTCAGAAGTTAATTTGTGGTCGCAGTTAAAATCAAAACGCAAACGTTCGGGTGTGATGTTGCTACCCCGTTGTACTACATCTTTACCCAACAATTTTTTTAATCCCGCCAACAACAAATGGGTTGCGGTATGTAAATAAGCCGTTTCTTCACTGGTATCCGCCAAACCGCCTTTGAACGTACCCGCCGATGCGGTATGGCTAAGTTCACTGTGTTTGGTTTTCGCAACTTCAAATTCGTCCATGTTCACGGTTAATCCGTGTTCAGTGGCTAACTCTTGCGTTAATTCAATTGGGAAACCGTAGGTCTCATACAAACGGAAAGCTGTCTTACCCGACAATTGTTTGTCTTTTAAGTATGGCAAAATTTTGTTAAATTCCCGAATCCCTTGCTCAATCGTCTTGGAAAATTTATCAACTTCGTCCAAATAATTTTTAATTACGCTGTCGTCAATCTGGTAAATGTCTTGGAAGAAATTTTGGTAGAAACGAATCAATTTTTCGTAAACATTACGCGAACAACCCAATTGGTTTGCCATTCGCACGGCACGACGAATTAAACGACGTAAAACATAACCTTGTCCTGTCGGAGCGGGCAAAACACCATCACTTAAAATCATAGTTGCCGCACGAGTATGTTCCACCAAGACACGGAATGGTTTCAAATTTTCAGCATATGACTTACCACAGTCATCCGCCACAATCTTAATGGCGGGTGCAAATAATTCACTGTCATACACAGTTTGATAACCATTCACGAAACACAGCAAGCGTTCCAACCCCATACCAGTATCAACGTTGCGTTGTTTGGCGGGCATTGCTTTACCATCTTTTTCGTAAATGACATATTGCATATAAACGTCATTACCAATTTCGACATATTTACCACAACTGCAACTGGGATTACATTTTGGCGAACATGGTGCTTTACCCGTATCATAAAACATTTCACTGTCAGGTCCGCATGGTCCAGTTCCGTTCGGTAATTGCCACCAGTTTTCACTTTTCGGCAAAAAATAAATTCGTTCTTTGGGAATACCAACTTGCATCCAATATTCGGCAACTTCGGTATCACGTGGAGCGACATTATCACCTTCAAATGCGGTCACCACGATACGATCTTTGGGTAAACCTAAATATTTGGGATTGGTTAAAAATTCATACGACCAAGCAACTTTTTCTTTTTTGAAATAATCACCAAGTGACCAGTTACCCATCATTTCAAAAAAAGTTAAATGGCTGCCGTCACCGACTTCGTCAATATCACCCGTGCGAACACACTTTTGAACATCGCATAAACGTTTACCAGCCGGGTGCTTTTCGCCCAACAAGAACGGAACCAAAGGTTGCATACCTGCGGTGGTAAATAAAACACTGCCATCATTTTCGGGGACCAAAGAACCCGACGGGATAAC
>CAZXAV010000049.1:0-3944 GCA_964638195.1 uncultured Prevotella sp.
AAAAGTTGGCATAATTTTTTGTTCCTTTCAAGGGATAGTTTAACATACCGCCATGTCAAAGTAAATACCCACCCCGAAAAAAGATTGGTAGATTGGTACATTAACGTTCAAGAGTGGCGGTGTTTTCTTGCACGGCATTTTGTGTTATGACTGCATCCAGTTCGCCAATCACCGCCGCGCGTTCGGGGTCATTGCGAATCCATAACGAGTCAAACAGCGCGCGCACTTCTTGACCTAAGTATTGTTGAATGAATTGACGCACCACGGGTAAGTCTTTTTCGCTAGCAGTGCACAAGCCGACCGCGGTCGCATGTTTCTTGGCAAAATCCATCATGGTCAGTGTCTTGGGGTCGTAATTACCTTTAACCACATCTTCCACGGTGATTTGGATACTTTGCACGAAGTCGACAAAACTGGCGGTAATCTCTTCACCCACCGCAGGTTGTAAGGCGTTGGGGTTCTTGGTGCTGTATAAAACGTTACTAGCAATTTCCCATTTACGGGGGTCGGTGACAATTTTGGGGTCTTCTTCGTCCAAGTCTTGGTTTAAGATGTTGTCTTTTTGACTGGCAATAAATGCCACAATCGCGGGGTGAATCCTTGCATGTTTGGCTTTATCGGGTGCAACGGGCATGAGTCGGCTTAACTTATTCACACCCATTGCCCAGTCCAACCATGCTTCTTTATCCACTTGGTAATAGATGTGGGATAAACGACGGAACAGTGCGTTGGTCAAGGGATACGCCGCCAAGTTGTCCACGTTTTCGTTACCCGCGGCAACCACCACGGAATTGTCGGGTAATGGCCATAAACCGTCTTTACCCGCGCGGTCCAAAATGATACTGTAAACCAAACTTTGTACCGTGGGTTTAACATTGGTCAATTCGTCAATGAAAAGTGTGTGAATGTGTTCTGGGTCTTTCTCGCACTTCTCACACAGTTGGGTATACCATAGTGGGGGAATGTATTTGCCCGTTTCGCGGTCCAGTGTGCCATCGACTTCTTCGGGGTTCATTTGTGGGCGTAACGTAATGTGCGTCGGATTGGGGTCAATTTGCTTCACACGAGAAGATTTACCCACCCCCGACGGTCCGTGTAAGAACACTGGTGTTTTACTTTGGATATAAAGTTTCAACAAATCGTCGTTGCTCAATTCGTCGTAGGTAAAACCGTACGGGTTGGGGTGTTCAGCGGGTTGGGTGTCTTTAATCTGTACGGTGGTGGGTTTTGTCGTTCCATCACCGATAACAATTTCTTTGTATTGACTGCGTAAGTATTGCGATGCTTCGTACAAAAAGCCACGTCCAGTAAAGTCATAATTATAGTTTGATGTATATTGTTTGTTACCGTTGCCGCGGTCGATTTCCTGGTACAAATCATAGCCGTTTAAGTACGCACGAATCACACTGTTTTGCCACAAGATGTCGTTGGGTGGGGTGATTGGCTGTTGGTGAAGCATAAACGGCATCGCAAGAATGCCTTTATCGGCAATCACTTCAATGTAATCGGCTTTGCCGGTGCCGTCGGGGTTGATACTTTGCGGCAAGTCTTCCCAGTTAGTAATATTAAAATAAATCGGTGTGACTAGTGCCCACGCATATTCCCCTGTGCGGGGACATGGCGTACCATCGGTAAATCTGCTGATGTCCCAATTATTTTCGACGGCAATCCGGACAAACCGTTGATTGTGATACTCATATTCGATGTTTGGCGTTTCGTCCGCAGCCCCAAGATAGGTCGCACCAGTTTTTTGTAATTGTTTCGCTTTGAATAATCGATCTAAATCTTCAGCGGTTTGTTGATTAACATGGCATGAAGGAAATCTTAATCCAAACGCGAGTTGGTGATGCTTGCGACTTTGAAAAATGGCAGCGTCGAAATTGTTGGCAGTCTTTGCTGCAAAATCTCGAAATTCCAGAAAAGTCTTCACGTCAACACGCATTGCGGGACGAATCACATGCGCGGTAAAGTAGGGGTGAGAAGAGCCTAAGAAACCATATTCATCGCAAGTCAAAACTTGTTTATAGTTATTTGTATCGGCGGCACGATACCATGTTTCTGTATTTTTACTGCCTCTGTTGATATAAGCACCACACATAACCGCATAATCGGTGCAAAATGGGCTGTCCGTTTCATCCTGCTTGTAATCGAGATAAAACCGATCGTGGGTGTCAAAAGCGGGTGTCGGCATGCCAATGGTGGAGTCAAGACTGGTATTCTCCAATTTGGTCGGGATAAACAATTCGTTTAGGTCAATAGTGGACATATGCTTTTGTTCCTTTCAAGGGACAGTTTAACATACCACCATGCCGATGTAAATACTTGCACCAAAATATGCAGACATGATTGGTGGATCAATCATATTTTAATTTTTTGTTTTCTGCTGCTTCCAATCACGGGTTGCCAACCAGTAGATGAGATAGATGCAACACACAACACTGAATACAGCGGTCACAACTGCAAAGGGCATTAGCCAAGTTGGTACGAATGGGAAAGTAGTGCCGGTGAGGAAAAACCAATCCCAGTGGTGGTTGCCGTCTCCACCAACATAACTGGAATTATAACAAACATTGCCAATGGTTGCCCAAAGTGCCACAACACAAAGAGCAACAAGCGGCATCCAAATCTTTTTCCAATGTAATTTTACTTCGCCCGTAGTTAGTGTTAGCACACCCCACATTAAAAGCATGCCGTGATAAACCATGGTTTGTACCACTTGATAACACCATGGGGTCACGCCGCCAAGGGCACTGCCCGGATAGGTGAGATACATGAGAGAGCCAACAATGGCAAGCGCACTGGCAATTTCCTTAAACCAGACTTTGTTGGAATATTGGGCAAAAACTGCAACAATTCCCATCAAAGTACAAATGTGGAAAGGCAGCTTGTCGATATTTAATGTAAAGGGTGTACCGCTAACAAAAGGTTGTAAGAAGAAGTCAGTAATGTACAAGCAGAGTGTGACGATTGAAATGATTTTTAGTGTTTGCTGCTTGGTGCTTGCTGATTTTTTGCGCAGTGCAAATGCCGCCCCGACAATGGCACCCGCAATAATAAAAATATACAAAAAGTGCCAAATTGAAAATAGTGTGATTTCAATACTGCCTTCATCGTTACTCAAAATTTTGATTAAAAAGTTTCTCATTTTTGTTTACTCCTTTGTTGATATTCTTTGATTTTCGTTTGGATAATCTTGTACCACCGCTGTTCTTGGGGAAGTCGTAACTGTTCGTAAACCGCGGTAATCACAAAGACCAGTAATACTCCGCAGATTCCCATTGTGTAGGTATTCAGCCATGGTTTATCGGGGAATGGTAAGGAAAGCAAATACATGCAATTGGGTGGGTCAAGACTAAATATTTGATAGATGGCAATGATAATGCCACCATCGACCAAAAAGAAAATCAAGCCAAGTAACACAGAAATGCAATTCGACACGCGAATTTTTATCAATTTGCCCACCAACACATACCAGCAACCAAGCACCATGGTAGAATGGCTCAGCAGCCCTTTGAAGACATCCCAATCAGCCAGAGTGGGGTTGTTGCCAAAATTTTCATTGAAGACGATACCAACAATCCCGCAAAACACTCCACCATAAAAAGTGAATTCCAAAAGCACTTTGGCAAATTTGGTATTAAGGTCTTTTTTGAATGCGCAAATCAACAACAACCACATGATTACGTTGCATGGGAAAATGGGAAATAACATTGGTGATGCGACTTCGGCATGACCAGTTGCCAGATAGTCGACCCATAAGCTGCTGTAATGAAGCATGACGGTGAGCACTGCACAGATTTTGAGAATCAAGCGCTTGTGTTTTTCTGCTTTGACAAACATGCCAAATATAATCAGTAGCCCAACGGTGATAACCGCAGAAATAACCATGTACAAAATGTGTGTTAACCCAAACATAATTCTTTAGTCTAAGCAGAGTTTAGCAT
>CAZXAV010000049.1:3954-6877 GCA_964638195.1 uncultured Prevotella sp.
GGGGGGGGGGGGTGTAAACTGATTTATACTGTAATAATTACGGGCGGTTTGGGGCATGCTAGGGTTATGCGAAAATTATTGTTGACGGCGGTCTGTTTATGGACGGCGGCAGCCACCATGGTGATGGGAAGTACCAGTGATGTTGTCAGTTGGGGGCTTTCGCATCATGGAAACGAAACGACACCGACGGTGAGTGCAGTGGGCGCTCAATTATTAAAAGACTATGATGGCATGTACGTGGGTGATACCAGTCAGAAGCAAGTGTATTTCACTTTTGATTTGGGGTACGAAGCCGGGTATACCGCGGAAGTTTTTGACATCTTGAAAGAGTATCAAATCAAAGGTGTGTTCTTTTTGTGCGGCAATTATTTGCAACAAACCGAGTTGATTGCGCGCATGCAAAACGAAGGTCACCAAATTGGTAACCACACGAACAAACACCGCGATTTGCCGAGTTTAAGCGAAGACGGGATTCGCCGTGACATTGCTGATTTACAATTACCGACGACCGCGAAATTTTTCCGTCCGCCACAAGGACGCTTTGACGAAAAGACTTTACGCGTTGCCAAAGATTTGGGCTTGCGGGCGGTGTTGTGGAGTTTAGCCATTGTGGACTGGCAAACCAAACCCAAACTTAACGTGCAAGCATGTACTGACAAAATTTTGGAACGGGTTCACCCGGGGGCAATTATGTTGTTCCACATTACCAACCCCGGCACACCCGAAATGTTGCGGCAAGTGATTCCCGCTTTGCAAGACAAAGGTTATACGTTTGGTGAATTGGCTTAATTAAATATAAACGGGGGCATCCATTTTGGTGCTATCGGTGAAGGCAACTTCGGCATAAGCCAGTCGACGTAAAATGACACACTCTTTGCGGGCGGCACGACATTCCAAGAAAATAATTTCAATCGCACCCCAAATAAAAACCCAGTCCGTAATATTCAAAACTTCGTTGACGAAGAAATTGTCAAAAAATTGATTGGCCATAAATTGTAAAACCAAAGTGATGACGCCCAAAAAGAAAAACAACATGACCAAACGTGTCAGACTGCGTAATTTGCGTTTTGCGGCATCGTAAGCATTATGGAAGTGGCGGTGGATGCAACGGGTGATTTCGGGTAAACGTAAGTTCGCATTGTCACTGTGAATTTTAACGATAAAGTTTTCTTTGGCGGGTAAGGGTAAGGCATGTTCGGCTTTTTCAATTAAATAATTACTAAGTTCGGGATTTAAGTTATCTTCGTTAAAAGCGAAATCCGAAAAGATTTGATTTTCGTTGTCGATTTTAACGTCTAACGTCAATCTTTCCATTAGTAAATGGTCATTCATAAGGCTTTATATTACATTGTCGGAAGATTGTCAAACACCTTGACGAAACTGTGCGGATTGGGATAAACTATTTTATCCCAAATGGAAGTTTAGCTCAGTTGGGAGAGCAACTGCCTTACAAGCAGTAGGTCATAGGTTCGAGCCCTATAACTTCCACCAAGACGGGGATATGGCTCAGCTGGTAGAGCGATACGTTCGCAACGTATAGGTCGTGGGTTCAAGTCCCGCTATCTCCACCAAGAATGATGAAAAACAAAGGAGCGGTGTCAATTTTTATTTTCCTTGCTATTTTTTCTTTTTCTCTGGGACTTTGGGAAAATTACAAATCGGTTTGGTTGGAAATTAACAACATCAAAATTGATTACATTTCATACATCATCAGTGCTGGATTGGTGTTATCCAGTTTTATCGCCATTTTAACGATGGTGCTGATTAAAAACTTTAACATCACTTGGTTAATCAAAATCAGTGTCGTTTTAAGAATTGTCGCAATGGTTACCTTGTGTTGTTGCTTTAATCAAGAAATCGTTTGGCTGAAAGTCGTGGCATTTTTAATTGAATCAATTGCCTCCAATTTAATTGTTTTGTCGATTTATCCGTTGATTACGCAAAACTTGAAAACCGGAAAGATTTATTCCAAAAAGAAACTGTTGGAATACGTCTTTACTGATTTAGGAATTTTTGTTGCAGGTATCGTGGTGGCTTTTCAATTAGCCAATGCTTTTGAATATAACGTGATTGCGATTATTTCCGCGGCTTTGACTTGTTTTAGTTTGCCATTTGCATTGATGCTGACCAGTAATAACATTGAGAAAAAATCCAGTTTACGAAATTTGTTTAAGGACAAAATTTGTAACTTGTATCTGTTTTATTCATTTGTACAACAAACTGCCTATTATACAGCGTTGGGGTTAATGACCTTACTGTTAAAAAACTTACTGGGGCTTTCCATTAACTTTGTTGCTGTTTTCTTGATTGTAACCGCATTGGCAGGGGACTTGTTTGGATATTTGGCACTTTATAAATTGAATTTCAAAAATGATTATCTAAACTATTCCTGTAAATTTGTCGTGCGTTTGACAATGTATTTATTGATTGCTTGCACGGGCAATTTCTATGTTGCAATCATTGGAATTGCAATTTCGTTGTTGGTTAGTCGTGCTTGGGAAAATGTTAGTGATGGTGTTTACATCAACCGCGTGCCGAATGAAAATCAGTTGCTTTTTTCGACTTTCCGCTATGGGGTCAATAAACTTGGCACCGCACTGGGAGTCTTTTTCTGTGGTGTTTTGTTCGATTTGGGGATTCAAGCAATTTTCGGTGTTTCTGCGGCAATTATGTTCGTGTCGATTTTGTTGGCATTTATCTTGATTCATTTACGTAACACGGAAAGAAGTAAAACAGAAATAATTGTTACAACCGCAGATACACAAAATAGTAATTCTTAATTTTGATTTTGGAATTAAGTAATTCATGGTAAAATAATAGCGATGAAAAGAATCACACTCGTGGCATGTTTTGATGACGAGTCCAACCAAAAGATTAAGAGACTGCTGGTGAATTATCAAGGGGAATTATGCAAAGTTCCGTA
>CAZXAV010000050.1:0-6794 GCA_964638195.1 uncultured Prevotella sp.
AGATACACTTACTCAATATTTTGAACATGAACAAGTACAAGCACGCACGCAGTATTTAATGTCTAAACTATCAAAAAAACAACAAGTTTTGTTTTACCGTGTGTATGTTCAAAATTTGCGGTTAGTGGAAATTGCCAAAATGACGGGGTCAACAACGCCTGCTTTATGTCAACAATTAGCAACCATACAAAGAAAATTAAAAAATTTTTTTGAAAAACCTTAATTTTCGCCCTTTGTCGTGCTTATAGGTAGGGGGAAAAAATGAAAATCAAAAAAGAGATTTTACAAGCATTTATGACGAAGTACGACATCAGTGTCGCGACCTTGGCGGACGAACTCAATGTAGAAGTTAGCGAGATTGAAAAACTATTGAGTGGGCAATCGGTAGACGAAGTAACAGCACGCAAATTTATTGGTTACTTTGGCGTTGATGAAGCCCGCGAATTAGTCGATTGGCAAGCCATGGGTAAACCTAAACCACACAATTAAGGATATGACTATGGAAAACTATTATCAAAAAGTCGCGTGTATTGCCTTGCGAAAAAATGACGGTTCAATTTATCTCAATGTACCACTTTACATACGGTTAAGTGAAATTAACCCCAGTGGGTTACCCGACACCCAAGAAAGTGTGATTAGTCAAATTACCGAAGCCATGAGCAAGCACTACGAACAACAATTAAAGTCATATTACCAAAAGTTAAAGAACAAGGACAAGTCATGAAAACAATTTTGTTTATCGTTCTCATTATCGCGTTAGCCATTTGTTTCGGGAGTTTGCCCCTGTCAATTCTTGCCAAGGTATTTGAGATTATCGCCACCGCCTTAGAGTGGTTAGCAAGAGCAATCAATTTCTTTGGTTGGAACGGACTACTAAAAATCATGTAAAGGAGTAAAATATGGCAAAGTTTTTTACCAAGGGCTTCAAACCTAAATCAACCACCAAAGAAGCAAAAAAGATTATTCGCGACGAGATAAATTACTATTTTGACCCTAGCGAATATGATAACGCACAAACCAGTTTACAAGCCATGAAAATAGATGCCGACAGTTACAACAATGGACGTCCACGCAATGTTTGGCAAAGTGATTATCACAAAGGTGCCGGATTGGTAGACGCGGGCTGTTTCGCTTGTTATTACAGCGACCAGTCCAAAATGCTTGGCAAGATTTACGGTCAAGACAACGTGGCAAATTGGTCTGGTCAAAAAATTCACAGTACCTACCGCCACTTGGTTGGCCGTGAATATAACGCCATGCTAATGGAACAAGCCCATGGGGGTGCAAAATGAAAATTGCCATTCACATTGCCAATGTGGCACTAATCATGGTAACGGCTGTGGCTTGCTTAATGACGGGGATACTGATTTATTTCAACACGTTTGGTAAAAACCACGTTCCACACAGTATCACGTCAACTTATGCAACCACGGTTTATGACCCAGTAACCAACCAAGATTTACCCGTCTTGGAAGCCAATTACTACGCCAACAAAAACAATACGGGTTACGAAGTGATTGAGTTCCGCATGAACGTTTACAGCGGTTACGCCAAACAAGGTATCTACGCTCGCGGATTCCAATTAGTTTGGGACAAGGACGGCAAGCAAGTTCAATACACCGACCCAACCACCCAAGAACAATCCAATCTTTGGTATTATGACAGTTACAACAACCAATCGTTTGAAACGGGACACCAGTACGCTTGGGGCGAAAAAATGTACGTGGACATTGACGGCAGCACTTATGCGGTTGCCATGGACGGAACGTACCAAACCAGTACCACGGGCTTTGATTTAGCCAAGTCAACGGGCAACTTTTTCAAAGCGGTTTTCACTGACTGGGGTATGTTTAGTCAAAGCAGCAACTGGAACACCACTACTTACTACGACCACCAATACACGTACGAAGACTTACTTTTGAAAGTTCGCCAGATTGTCAAGTCCAGTTCTAACGGCACGGGTGACGGAGTAATTTCTTTAATTGACCTTGGCGACTTCTTGCACATTTACGAGTTAGACGAACGTGGCAACCCCAAGAACACGCCGATTGGTAACCGCGGTTTAATCAACAGTTATTTTACCATGGCAACCCATTATGACAATCGCGGTATGGCTTGGACGAAACAATCTTTGTTTGGTTCGGTCGCTGGCGACAACCAATTTAACATTACGGGTTTAACCGACAATCTTGACTACTGGCAAGCAACCACGGTTTACAACTTAACCGAACAAGATTTTACCGCCCGTTACAGTCAAGCCGACGCTGGGTTTTACTATCTTTTACCGACGGCGTTAATCGACGAATTAAAGGGTTACAACAATCTGGAAATCAATGTTGTGTTCAATGTGTCTAACTTTAATGTCAACGTGTTGGGTTTTGATTATTACGCGATGAACGGTATCAAGGTCAATCACTTAACCATTACCGCCAAGACACAACACGACTTCCGCTTATTGGTCGGGTCATTAAAAGACACCGGTCTAACCGCGGAGCAAATTACTACTACCAATGTTAATTTAATCAACACAAATTCGGGGGTATCATTATGAAATGGTATGTATACATTATCTGCACCGTACTAATCGTGATTGGCGTTTTCTGCACGGTCGAGTTAGTCAGCATTTTCAGCGTCCAAAGCGGTGAGTATGGCACGGTGTTTATTTACGAAACACCATACAAGTATGACGAGTTTTCGCGGTTCGATTTTGGTAGAATTGAGTTTGACAGCCAAGACTACCAAAAGTACCAAAGTATCACAACATATGCCGCCCAAGCGTTTGACGGAACAAAGAACAGTTATACGTTGTTCTTTAACGACCAACCGCTTAACCATATCGTACAAACGGCCGGTCGAATCTCTGGCGACCTTGCAATTAAGTTTTACGATTTAGACGGCGAAACAATTACCACCGCAGACTTAAACTTTGTAATCGAATACTCGGCAAGCAACACCAAAGTAACCGTAACTATTACCAACACCAACAACAGTGTTTCGTATCTCACTACTTACATGGAAATCAACGGTGCGATTTTACGGGTGGTTAATAAGGCGGTGTCCGCATGAAACTAAAAGCCACGATTATCAGTCTGCTTTCCGTACTTTTAATCGCTGCGGTTGGTATCGGTATTTATTGTGCCATGCCTGCGATTGTCGGCACGATTGACGGTAGCAGATATTACACTGCCGAAGAACTACAACAAAGTTACGACAAAGGTTATGCTGACGGAGCAAAAAGCGAAACCGAACTTTTGGGGCAAGTCCAATACTACCGCGATTTGGTAGACGAATATTATCTCAACGTCAATACGCTGAACCAAGAAATTACCACGCTAACCAAAAGTAACGAAATCTTGAAAAACTTGGCACGCGATAACGAACAAACAATTAACAATCTGCAAACTGTTATTACCGCCAACGACGACAAGATTGCCAGTTTGAACACGGAAATCAACGCCTTAAAGAAAAGTATCGCCTATTACGAACAACTGATAGCGAACTTGGAAATCGACGGTCAAGCCGTGGTAACATTCGAGTTTGACGGCAAAGTTTGCAATTTTCAAGTTATCGACAAAAACACCACGGTCATGGTTAATGACCCAGTATCAACCGAGTATGTAATTTTTAATGGTTGGACAGTAGACGGGCAACCCGTGGACTTAGCCACTTACCAAGTTACCGCAAACACCCGTTTTGTCGCTGACGTTACGTATCGTTACAATCTCAGTTTCGTTGCCGATAACACACAAATCGACAGTTACTTAATTACCAAAGGACAAACTATTTCCACGCCAACAGCACCCACCAAGGACGGCTATGCTTTTGACGGTTGGTCGTTAGACGGGGTCAACCCAATCGACACTGATTCTCATGTCATTACCGAAAACACAGTTTTTATCGCGGTTTTCACTAAATTACATACCGTTACTTTTATACAAGGTGATGTAACAATCGCGACAGAAACTGTCCGCCACAACGACTATGTCGTTAGCCCAGAGATTGAAATTGGTAATAACAAAGTCTTTAACGGGTGGAAACTGGCCGACGAAATTATCGACTTAACCAATTACCAAGTTACCAGTGATTTAACCTTGGTCGCCGAAATTGTCAGTGCGGGTTCATATTTTGAGCGATTTATTATCACGGGCGAAGAAAAAATTAACGGTGCTAGTAACATTTGGACGGACGGACAAAACACCTATTATTCCAGTTTTGACACCCAGTTAGTTTTGAACAAAGCGACCATGTCTTGGGAACCAAAGACTTGGAACGGGTACACACCGCAAACTGGCTATAATGTTTGGTCGGACGGCACCAACACTTATTTCACCGACAGGACATCAGTTAGTTACATTCTAAATTCGGCAACGTCAACTTGGAGTGAAATCAAATTTGGTGGTGCATATTATGCCGTTGACTCTGGCAACAAAATTTGGCATGACGGCGACAACACTTATTACTCACTATACCAATATCGGCAATATGTGTTTGATAAAGACACTTTAACTTGGAACACCATGAAATGGAACGGGTACACCGATTTTGCCGGTGGGGGTTGGACAGACGGCGAAAATCGCTACCTTGGTACTAAATATGTTCTTGACCGAGCAACCAATACTTGGGTTGAAAAAACTTGGTATGGTTTAGAAAATATCGCGGCGTTCAGTATCTGGACAGACGGCAACGAAGTTTATGGTATTTCCACCGCAGGTGGCACGGACACGCACTATATTCTTGATAAGAACACCGACACTTGGCACATCAAAGAATGGGACGGCTTTGCACCGCACTATTACAACTCATTTTGGACAGACGGGGAAAGTTATTACTATTCCACGGGTACTGTCACTTACAAATTGATTCCCTAATGATAACCGCTTGGGGTTAGCGTCAAAAGCCCCACCATTAACCATGGCGGTGGGTGTACAACGCTGACGTGGTTAAAAAATAAAATAAAGGAGATTAAAAATGCAAAACTTAAACACAGTTGTCAAAGACATTAAAATCGTGGCAAAAACATCGAAAAACGGTAAGCAAAATCATTTCGTACGGGTGGAACTTATCAACGGGAAATCCGCCGACATTTGGTGCGACAAAGAGATTGTCGAACTGATTGATACTTGTAAAGAACAAGGGATTGAACCAATCAAAAGTTTTTCGTTAGAGAAACGCACCAGTGAAAAGAACGCCAAGGACTATATCGCGGTCGTTTTGAAAATGTTTAACGACGACGAATACTTTTATTTCTTACCACGGGCAACCAATACCATTGTGGAATTGTTAGCCAACAAGGCGGTGCAAAATGGCTAACGAAAAATTTACGCCGTACACCACGGAACAAAAACGTGAGTACGCCCAAAACTTTACGCCGGGCGAACGTAAATCATACCGCATGGGTCAACGCAATGCGTATTCCCACATGGGCAATATTGGCAAACAAAAATCGTTTTATATCAACAGCAATCTCAATGCCACTGATTCCACGCCCACGCCCGAAGTAGTCCGCCCCAAGCAGACTGCTTCGCGGAAAACCACCAAAAAATAAGCGTTGGAAAAAACTTACTACTTAACGTATGTAGTCGGGGAACGCGGCGTTGGCAAAACTACTTTACTGGCTCACTTTGCCACCAAGTATATGCTGCCGCCGCGATCACTCGACGATTTACGCCAATGTAAAAACGAGATTGCGTCTTTACGGTCTGGTGGTTGGGACAATTTAAGTTTAGCCCCACACGTCAAACATTTGGTCTATGTAGTAGACGATACATTTATCGCCAAGGGACTTGGTTATCTACCGCGAGTTTCCATGTCGTTACAGTTTGAAAAAATTGGTTTGTATGACGGAGTGCATGAAGTCAGTTATCTCTTGCCATACGCCAAAATTTTTTTGCCCGAAATTCAAAGCAAGTTAGACAGCCGTAAATCAATGACCGCCGAACGGGTTGCGGACAACTTTTTGCGTTATGTCGAACGCCAACGCAAAGTCGGCGTCCAGATGTGGGCAGATACCCAACTGGACGACAGTGTCGATAAACGCTTTCGCAATTTGGCAGATAAGTTAATCGAAGTCCAAGGGAAACAAGATTACCGCGATAAGTATGGACGGCTAATCAAAACCATTTGGCAGTGTTTAGAATTTGCAAATATTCGCCAGTACACCCGTTTCAAAGATACGGGCGATTTACGTTTAGCCACCAAAACCGTATACACTCACTACGGAAACATTTACCAATGCGTCAACAGTTACGCTGGCAAAGAATATTTTTACTACGGCATGACGGGTAATTTTCACACCGAATTATCTCGCCCCACGGGCAATGATAAAAAAGCCATGTTGGCACGGTGCGAACAGTACCCACTTTTCAAATTCAATAAGAACAAGGAGCAAAGCGTATGGACAAATTAGATTTTGCCGAATTACACAAAACCAAACTGGACGTGATATTTGAGCATATCAACATTTTGGCGAACATAAAGGAAAGCGATACCCAGTTACCGCCGAAATTTTTTCATGAAATTACGGACACCGTAATTTTAGACTATCAATCACGGATTGGTGTTTTGAACAAGAATACCAAGTTTGTTACCCGTGAATTACTCAAAGATTTTCGGGTACTCCGCCGTAAACAAAAACGGCTATACGCTTTGGCACGCAAACAACGAAACCAAGAACGCATTGTTTACGTCGTGCCACGTGAACTATGGCAACGCTAAACGCACTGCGGGCAATGGCGGCGCCAGCCGCCTTGCCCGTGGCGTGTATAGTATTACCACGCCACCCCGTAACAGTGTAA
>CAZXAV010000051.1:0-6714 GCA_964638195.1 uncultured Prevotella sp.
AACGTCACAACCAAGTCTTTGCCGACGAATACCGCACCACCGCCCGCCACGGTTACGATACCGAAATTTTGGGCACAGTCAAACGCAACATCCCCCAAACCACGTCCGACATGGGCTTGGTCGCGAACGGCACGATTGCGGCATATCCCAAATACGGTTCGACCGCCAATTACACGACCGAACAAAAAAACGCGGTAATTAAAGAATCCGAAGCCTTGACTTCGTGTTACACCATGAACGACGTTTCGGGAATTGGACCACACAGCGGGGCTTATGCTTATTTTGACAAAGACGGCTACCAACGCAAAATTGGTGGTGATTACGTGACCGACAGCCAAGGCAACCGCCAAAAACTGTACGCCCACACCGCCGCCCAATCCATGTATTATCAAGGGGTCAAACCCGTGCCGTACATCAGCAACTCTGAACCCGCAGTGGTTAAACGTTTGACGATTAAACCCCGCCAAAGCAGTGCTTACGGCAAAGGTTACAGTTTGACGGGTTTGTATGCTGCCCCGGGAGAATTGGTGAAAGTTTCCATCAGCGGTGCCGATTTGAAAGCCGCGGGTGGCGAAATTGCGTTCTTTATCGGGCAATGCTTGTACAACGGACAAAGCAACAACATTTGGGCACAAAAAGGCATGAACCGGATGCCGAACATTTTGAACACCTTGAAAGTCAACAAAAACACCGCGGAATACGACGAAAAAAATGATATTTACACCGCTTACTTAGGTTCGTATTTGGGCGGACCAATTTATCTGTGGCGTCATTCCGCCACGATTACCATGGTAATCTCGGGGGCTTTGGAATACCGTCACTTTATTTTGGGTTACACTACCCCCGCCGAATACGACCGTTTGTGCCGAACCACCACGCCGTATTTTGATTTGGAAATTTGGGACAACGGCATTTTGCATTCGGGTTCGGTCTATTACGCGTACAATTACACTTACGACCAAATTTACGATGCCGCGGTCTTGTGGGAAAAAATCACTTTGGTTTCGACCCAAGTCCGCAAGCAAGGTGTGGTGATGATTTACGACCCGTTTGTCGCGGCGGGTGCGGCGGTGGCTTTCCCCGGTCGTTCTTCGACGAACTGCCCGTCGGGTTGGATGGCAAGTGCTTTGAATGCGGCGGCGTTTGAAAAATCGGGCGCTTGGGGCAATATGCACGAATACAACCATAATTTCCAAGGCGGTTGGGAATTGGGTGGCGGCGGCGAAGTTTCCAACAACGCGCTGAATTTGGCATCTTATTTGTCGTTTACCAAAATTTCGTCTTCCCGCCGTTTAAGCACGTTAAACAGTGATACGGGGCTGAGTGGTTGGAACGCGTACACCAACGCATCGTGGGCGCTGAAAAACACGCTCAGTGCATCATGGGCAAACCAATTGGTGGTTTATGCAACACTGTTACACGGCATCGGTCCGAAGAATTTTATCAACGGTGTGGCAAAAAGCATGGGCGGCAATACCAACGGACTGTACAAAGAAATGAGCGCCGTCACGGGCTACAATTACGATTATTTCTTTAACACGATTTTGGGTCCAAAAAGCAGTGAAAGCATAAACTATCGTCCGACCGTCAGCGCGAATGCCGACAAACCGGCTTTCGTGCCGATTGCTTCGATTTTCCAAACGGGACGCAGTGTTTTAACCACCAGTGGCAAAACCGAATTTATCCAAACCATGCAACCGTACGAATTTGCTTACGGCGAAACCTTGACCGTGGATTTACGTCGTTACACGCCTGCCGTGGGTGAGACACCGTCGTATGGTACGATTGTCTTGCCCGACGGAATTGACTTTGAAATTACCAACACGCCCACTGCCCCTTACGGCAAATTGACCGCAACCGATACCAAAGGCAAGTACACCTACACCCCCGACCCGCAACAATTATTATCGGGTCAAATCAAAGTCACCTTAAAATTGCACGTGACCGACCCCAGTAAAGTGGGCGCCGCTTACGTGGACGCGATTGAAGGTCAAACCGTGGACTTGATTTTGGAATTGAAACAGTCGCACGAAATGAACCGCACGATGTTGCAACGGACGGTTTACCAATACGACAGCACGGGTGACCCGTTAGCAACGTTGTACGAAAATGACCCGATTCAAGCCTTTACCAGTGGTTTTGCGGGTGCACTGTCGTCCACCACTGCGGACAACGTGAACCCCACCGAAAACAGCAACACGGATATTTGGTTTACCGCGGAAAATCAATATACTCCCAATTCGATTGCGGTGGTCAGCGGTAAAATCTACGTCCCCGAAGGTGGCAGTTACCGTTTGACGTTACGTGGTCGGGTTAATGCCGGGGTCGCGGTTTCTTTGGACGGCGGCAAAACGTACGATAAATTTATCAAGATTACCAACCAAGGCGGGTCAGCAACATTGACGGATACTGCGGACAACCGTTTGGATTTACCGAATTTGACCGCGGGTCAATGGGTCTACTTCAAAGAAATTTTGTTCATGAACAAAAAAGCGAACAACAACAAAATGCCGTTCATTGGTTTGGGTTGGGGCAAAATCGAACCAGTCTTGAAAAAAGTGGTAGTTACGGACAAAAACGGTAAACCACTGACGGACGAAGACGGCAACGAAATCTACGACATGGTCGACACGGGAGAAATCACGGCAACGTTGAACTATGCTTCGGCATACCGTGCCAGTTACGAATTTGAAACCAAACCGTACACCAGTGACTATCTGTTCACCCGCAGTTGGCAATCCAGTTATACGCCATCGTCAATCACCTACGACAACCGCGGTACGTTGTTGGAAGTCAAAAACTTTGAACCGTGGGATAACACCACCACCATCGCGAATTTATTCGATGAAGACGACAGCAACGCCATCCACAGCCAAAAAGGTGCGGCTTACGACATTACCCCCGACCATCCGTTTGAAATGACGGTGGATTTAGGCAAAGTCCAAAACGTCAACACCATGACGATTTTTGGACGCAGCAAACTCACGAACGACAAAAATCTGTTACCGCGTAATTTCACTTTGTACGGCGGTGTCAACAAAAACAATCTGCAAGTTTTGGCAACCCACACCACGGGTGACCCCGATTGGCGCAGTGGTTACAATCTGGTCGTGAAGTTTGACCCGGTCGCAATCCGTTATTACCGCTTGGTGGTGCATGACACTTATGCGTATGACGGCGGTGCCAATACCCGTTACATCTGTTTCCGCTACATCCAATTTGACTACATCCCCGCCACCTTGACCAACGGTACGCACTTACTGCCCGACGACAGCGCGTTGACCTACCGCGGCACGTGGAAAGTCGTCAACACCATGTCAACCTTTGGTCGCGCGTACATCGGCAGAGCCAAAGACAAATTGGAATTTACCTTTACGGGGACACAATTCGGCATCTTTACCGCGCTCAGCCAACCCAACGGGCAATTTGAAGTTTACATTGACGGCAAAAAAGTCACCACCGCTACCCCCGCGGACGGCAAAGCCATTGATGCTTTCACCGCGATGGGCTACTTTTCCAACCCACTCCAATCTGGCAAGCACACGGTCAAATTGGTGGGTCTCGCCGCCTTTAACGTCGAATCCGTGATTTACTGGTAACGCACTGCCACGATTGTAAACAAAAAGACGATTCACGCGAACCGTCTTTTTTGATGGTGATTTATAAAGATTTTTCCGTGGGTTGGTTTTGGTGGTTCAACGGAGCGGTAAATTTTTGGTAACGGTTGTGCCATTGCACGGCTTGCATGGTTAATTGGAATGCTGCGTCGGTCGACATTTTCATGTTGTCCGTGACCGTGCCCGTTTCGTCGATAATGGATTTATGGTCAAAATAATAACGGTATTCCCGTAATTTTAACCAAATTTCGCGGTATTGATGGGCTTTTTGCATCAATTTTGACCAGTTGGTATGCTTTTGTGCAATCAATTGGTCCAGTTCATTTTGGCGAAACTTAGAGAAATTTTCGTAATAATCACCAAAAGCTTCTTGCATGGTTTGTCTGCGCCACAAATCGGCGTTGGTTTCCAAGCCGACTTCAATGGTGTGGTGGTTGAGCCCTAAAACTTGCATGGAACGGATAATCTTGGAACGGAAATTTTCGCAAGCGTCTTTTTTCGGTTGGGGACGTTTGTTCAAAATTTCATACGGTGATAAATACATCAACCCGTTGGGCATGCGGCTGCTCATCCCAAATTGGATTTGGGCTTTGACCAAGTCAAGTTCGTATTGGTAACGTGCCGTGCTGAACGCGGGTGACTTTGCCACGAAATTTTTGACATCGGCAAACTTGATGCCCGCGTTTTCGGGTTTCACAATGTTAGACACGTATTTTGCCAACCAACGATTGTCACGCGTGTGGAACGGCAAAAACTCCGCGCGGTAGTCGGTGATGGGACGATATTCTTCATATTCAACGGTGTTAATCCATTGTTGTACCGCCTCAGCGGACGGAAACACGTTGGGCAAGTAACGTTCCAAAAACGCAAAAGCCCGTTGTTGGCGCGCATTATCCGCCGCTAAATCTTTTTGGTGAAAAACTTTAATTAACTGACTTAATTTTTGCATAAAGGCAATTATATAACACTTCCCCGCTAAAAGCAACACCTATACGCGAAAACCCATGCCGAAATTTGTCGCATGGGTCAATTCGTTCAAGTGCCAACTTTGGTGCGGCCGAGGGGGCTTGAACCTCCACATCTCGCGATACAGGATCCTTAGTCCTGTGCGTCTGCCAATTCCGCCACGGCCGCGTATATTTGATTATACCGAAAAACGCGGCGGATGTAAAGCAAGGCACAAAGATTTTGCGTGGGTTAAATTTGTGCGTGGCGGACGATTTTTTGCACGGTTTGCCAATAGTTTGCACGTGGTACGTCGTCCCCCACACGGACAGGAATTTCGGCAATCACTTTACCGTTGTCGGTGACCATGACTTGCCCGATGTCGGTCGTGCTTGGGACGGGTGCGGTAATCGCGTCGGGAATTTCAGTGGCAACGGCAAGGTTGTTTTCCCCGCCTTTCATGGTTAAGTGGTAATAATTGTGTGCGGGATAAACTTCCACGGTTTCCGCAACCGCATTCCGCAGTGTGACCGTTTTAATCGGTTGGGTACAATCCACGACCAAACGATTTTCAAAATTTTGGCACGCGTAATCTAACAAAGCGCTACTTTCGTTGAAACGGGTCTTGCTGTCACTGGCGCCGATAATGACCGCAATCGGTTGCAAATCACCGCGTTTGGCTGCCACGGTGATACAGTGCCCCGCTTCGTTGGTGAAGCCCGTCTTGCCACCCAAACAACCTTGGTAACGGCGAATCAATTTGTTGGTGTTGGTTAAGCCCGTGACCCGTCCACTGGGGTGGGTTAAATCGTACATCCAAACTTGGTTGAAATCCCCGTAATGTGGTGATTGCATAATGCGTTGGTACATGGTTGCCATGTCGCGGGCGCACGAATATGCCCCCGGGGTCGGCAAGCCCGTACAGTTCACGAAATTGGTGTCTTTACAACCCAAATCGCGGGCAAAGGTGTTCATGCGTTCCACGAAACTTTCGACCGAGCCCGCAATGTGCTCCGCCATCGCGACACAACTGTCGTTCGCGGAAGCCACCACAATGGATTGAATCAAATCATGCACCGAGTATTCACTGCCCGCGTCCAAGAAGGCTTGACTGCCACCCATGCTGGCGGCGCGGTCACTGACGGTGACACGGTCGTCCATGGTGATTTGCCCGGCGGCTAAGGCGTCGTAAATCACGCCCAAGGTTGCGACTTTGGTCATGGAAGCAATCGGCAAATGGGTGTCGGCATTGTGCGCGAACAAGATTTTACCGCTGTTGGCTTCGATTAAGAACGCGGCTTTCGCGGTCACTTGGGGTGCGTTCGGATAATTGGGTGTTACCGCGTTGTCGGTGACGGTAGTGGTTGGTGCGGCATCGGGTGCGGTGACCGCCTTGACGGGATCGCATTTTTCGCCACAGCACGGTGCGACCGCTAAACCGCAAGCGGTGGTTGCCGCCAATGCGGCGATTAAAAATTTACTTTTTTTCATGTTCCTAGCATGCGACAATTACAAAGGTTTATACACAATTTTGCCGAGTACCGTCCAAAACACCAAATATTCAAACACCCCTAACGCGACCGCAATGACAATTAAAATGCCCGCACCGCGGAACATGGCACCCCAACTGCGGTTTTGGCGGCACGTGCGACAATGGCAACCCCACTGCAACGCCCACAGCAACCCCGCGAGCAAAACTGCGGTGACCACCAACAACCACACGGTGTAAAAGACTAATAGCAAGATTGCCGTGAAACTGTAATAAAAGAACACCCACCAAATGGCAATACTCAACCAGTAACCGTGAATTAAGACTACGGGATAAACCGCCACCACCGTCCAACGCGACAGCCACGCAAACACAAACACCACAAGCACGGGGGTGACCACCGACAAAATGCGTTGCCAAATAAAACTGCCGATACTGGGACTGGGGGAAGCCGCGTTCAAAATGTTGCCGTCAATCAAATGGTAATTGATGTCGTCAACCCCGATGTCCGTCACAAAAATCGTGACAATGCCCAACACCGCGCCTGCCACTAACCAGACAATCAACCAACACAGTGTGGCTTTGTAGGTTTTCCATTGCACCCGCAAAAAATCTAATAAACGGCACCACCAAAGCGCCTGCATAAATAATTTATATGATTTC